>CAMEUH010000004.1 GCA_945938055.1 uncultured Eubacteriaceae bacterium
AAGCCCGGCATTACCGGTCTCTGGCAGATAAGCGGACGGAGCGATATTACAAATTTCGAAGATGTGGTAAAGCTGGATATTAAATATATTAATGAATGGTGTCTGAGCCTTGACATTAAAATTCTTTTTAAAACTCTTTGGGTTGTGATTACACGAAAGGGCGCCAAATAAAAAGGACGGAACAAACCGTCCTTTTTCATTTCTAAATTTTATGACAGATTTTTACTAAACTTTCCTTTCAGGAACACCTGCTCCCACATGAAAATCTGCAGTTCATCCCATACCATGCTCGCCTCATGAAAACCAGTTTTCCCTTGAAGCACATTCTCCAGTAAGGTTCTTGTTGCCTGTGGATTTTTTACAAGAGAAGAATTCCGGTACTCCTGCGAAGAGGTTATGTCCAGAAACATTTCCCTATATGGACCCTTTATCCAGTCCAGAATCGGTGCATTAAATCCAATTTTTCCTTTTCGATAAGCAATATCCTCTGGCATGAAAGGAGCAATGGCATCCCTTATAATGTTTTTACTGAATCCATTACGTACCTTGGAACGCCAGCCTATGGAAAAAGCAAACTGCACCAGCCGGTAGTCCATGAACGGCATCCGGATTTCAATTCCATTAATCATGCTGGTTCGGTCATAATTGCGCAGAAGCGTAGGCAATATGGTCTCATGTGTCGAAACAAAAAGCGTTTTATTCAGATTATCCAGTTCTTTCCACGCCGGATGATTTGCATATGCACTCTTTACTGCAGGCCTGCCAAGAAGCTTTTTAATCTTCTGGCGAAAAACAATATCTTTCTGAAGCTGATTTCTGGTTCGTTTAAATTCCTCCGAATCCATTGAAACATCTCCGTCACAGTTCATGTCCATATAGGTTTTAACAATGGCATTCTTTTCGTCTTTATTTTCTACATCGGGAAGCGCCTTTACAATATCAAAACTATATCCCCCAAATAATTCATCAGCCCCATGTCCATCAATGGAAACCAATGTTCCATATTTACGTTCCTGCTCATAAATCTTAATCATCGGAACCTGCATATTGGTATACAATTCCTCAAATTCATAGATATACCGGTATAATTCCTCAGGGGAAACGGTATCTTCCAGTTCAAGAAATGTGCTTTCTATCCCCAGATAATCCGTAACCTTTCTGGCATATGCTGATTCATCCAGACTGGTTCCCGGAAAACATGCCACATACGCATGCTGCCAGTCCTCCGCCATTCTTCCAGTACCACCGTTTTCTGCAATATGTGACATGGCACAGATAGCCGCACTGGAATCCAGTCCGCCGCTCAATGCCGTTCCAATGGTCACATCACTCCGCATACGGATTTTACAAGCATCCAGAAACATTTCCCGGAAAATTTCTACCTGCTTTTCATAATCTGCCGGAACCTCCATAAGATGATCCAGCGTATTCCACCATCGTTTTACATGAATTTTTCCATCCACAAACCAGCCACAACTGCCAGCAGGAAAGCGTCGGATTCCTTTAATAATACACTTTTCCTGATTTTCATAATGAACCTGGCTGCGGTAAAGTGTAAATGCCTCCATATCCGGCTCAATCTGGTCAAAAATCGGTGCAATGGATTTCATCTCGGACGCAAATACCAATCCGCCATCCGGCATCTCTGCATAATAAAGCGGCTTTACTCCAAAACGGTCACGGCTCATGAAAAGTTTCTTCTCTTCCTGATCCCATACGGCAAATGCCCACATTCCATTAAATTTGTCCTGACATTCTTCCTTCCATTCGATAAATGCTGCCAGAATTACCTCTGAATCCGATTCACTTTGAAAAGAATAGCCCTTTTCCATTAATTCTTTTCTAATTTCTATAAAATTATAAATTTCTCCATTAAAAACAAGCCAATATCTTTCATTTGCATAAGACATTGGCTGCTTACCATTCTCTGATAAATCCAGAATTGCAAGCCTTCTATGGCCTAACGTTACTCCTTCCTTCTGCCACAGCCCATAGCCATCCGGTCCCCTGTGCTGTAACTGATTCAGGCAATACAAAGCTTTTTCCTCGCTGATTTTAATGTTTACCGCTCCAAAAATTCCGCACATAAACTACCTCTTTTTATACTTCTTCCAGTCAATTTCCTTATGATTATTAAATGCTTCCGTACTGTCTTTCTTCAGCAGTACAATGGCAGTCATCATGATTAACTTAAGGTCTTTCAAGAAACTGTAATTCTCAATATACATTAAGTCCATCATCAGCTTATCCTTTGGAGATGTGCTGTACTTACCTTCCACCTGTGCATATCCGGTAAGTCCTGCCTTTACACGAAGCCGGTATTCAAATTCCGGAAGCTCCGTTGTATAATTATATACATTTTCAATCATTTCCGGTCTTGGTCCAACAACGCTCATGTCACCCAGAAGAATATTGACAAACTGCGGAATCTCGTCAATTCTGTACTTTCTTAAAATTTTCCCAACAGGAGTAATCCGGTTATCATCCGCAGTCACGGAATGATTATCATCATTCACCTTCATGGTACGGAATTTCAAAACTGTAAAAATTTTACCATTCTTTGTTACTCTGTTCTGTTTATAAAGAACCGGTCCTTTATCGCAGGCTTTAATGGCAATGGCACAAACCAGCCAGATTGGACTTGATATGATGATTGCAACCAGCGAAATGACAATATCCGTCAATCTCTTAATAATTCTCTGCTCCAGAGTCAGTTCCTTTATAGGCGCTGCAACCAATGAAACATCATCCAAAATACTGTGCCTTGCATTAATCTGCACAATGTCTGCTATTTCCGGAGTATAATAAATATTTTTGAAATTCTTGTAACAATACTCAACGATTGCCTCCCTCTCTGCAACCGGAACCTCATGCAAAAACACCGTATCAACCCTGTCAATATGTTTATAAACCCTGCTGTCTGTGTATTCGTCCACAAAAACAACATTATACTGCTTCTTAAACTTCTCGATTGCACGGAAGAGATTGCCCGCATTATCACGGTTTGCTGTAATCAGACAACACTTTTCCGGATCATAGATTTTAAAATAAATATAATTACCAAGATATGCAAAGATGATAATCACCAGAATCTGCATAACCATTACAAAAATTAATGTATCCGGATCCTCCAGCATGAAATATGGATTATTATTTTCATTCGTATTCATGATACAAAGCATAACCCATGCAACAATATCCGTAATGACCGCTGCAAGGCTGATGGAATAAATAATCGGCTTGCTTTTCCGCTTTCCGATATCATAATCTCCATACACAATCAACAACAAAATGCCTACAAACACAAAGGTAAGCATGGTAACACCGGATGTTCTGGAGGCTCGTGCCAGATACCAGTGTTCTCTGGAAAATGTATAGAAAAATATAAAAAACAACGACATGTATAAAAGCATTTTTAAGAAAAAGACAATAATTCCCCCAATGCTTTGCAAAAAACGTTTCACGATATGTGCACCTCAATTAAAACAAGATTATCCGTCCGTCCCTCAAAACTATTTTACCTTCATGAGACTTGCCAGTATCTGGGTTCTCCACTTTAACATGTTACCCATGTCGGAATGTGTAAGGTCTGTGGCATTTTCTCCGTGTCTCCGATACTTAAGAAGCTGTTTTGGAAGAAAAATGACCTTCCCCTTTTTCTCCGCCACAAGCCCAATCCACTGGTCATGCATTGGTACATTCTCCGGAATTGGAATAATATAAGGAACCAGCTCCTTCCGAAAAGCCATTGCACAGCCCATGTAGGAATTCTTCAGGATATTGTTTAAGATTCCCGGTTTACACTCTCTATATGCAAAGAACGATTCCATAATGGTACGTGATAAATTCTCATTCATTACCGTAACGTCATGCAGAACCAGCATGGCTTCTTCATCTGCAAAGCATTCCAAAACACGAATGACCTTATCTGGTTTCCAGACATCATCCTGATCGGATAAAAAGATGATATCGCCGGTACACATTTTAATCGCCTGTTCAAAGTTCTTCTTAACTCCCTGTCCAAGTCCCATTCCAACTTTGATTCTCGGCTCCTGCTCGCTCATCTTCACAAGCATCCGGTAGCTGTCATCCGTGGATGGGTCTACTGAAATACACACTTCATCCTCGCCGTCTAACTGCATTAAAATTGAATCCAGCTGCTCTTTAACATATTTTTCTCCATTATAAACAGCCATTGCAACTGAAATTTTCATCCTTTTCACTCACCTTTCTTAAGATTAATTAAACATCATCTTAACATCCTTATATTTCAGGGTCAGTTTCAAGTGCTTCTTAAACACTACCACAAAATACAACAATGGTCTCTTCCTGTAAAAAATCTTCAAATCATGTTTCTGCATCCGGAACCTTTTTACCGCAGCTTCCTTCGAATCATTGACTGCCGAAAAATTCTGTTCCATCCGGATATCCAGTATTTCAGGATATATTCCCTTCTCCCTCATATCCATTATAAACATATGGTCAATATAATCAAGAAACATTTCTTCATTATAGCGATATTTTTCAAATATTTCCGCATGAACAGCCATACCGCTGTTGATTCCTGATATCTTCCCTGCCTCTGCTTCAAGTGCTTCCTTCTCGGATGAAAATCTTGCAGCAACTCTTCCCGGCATATACACAGGCGACATCATCCCCATTCCATCATAAACAAACGGAAGAAGAATCTCTGCCTTACTGTTTCTTACTGCCTCCAAATAGGCTTTCTCAATCACGGTGTCGTCATCAAAGAGACAGACATAATCTTTTTTCTCCGGCTGGTACCTGGCAAACAAATCATTCAAAGCCCGATTATATGCCTTACTAAGGCCCAGGTTATCTTCCATGGAAATATAATGAATTCCATCTGCCTGCGCAATCTGTGCATTTCCATAATCCTTCGTACTATTGTCGCATACTGTAAGCAGAATTTCCTGATGCCGCAGACACTGATACGCCGCAGAATCTTTCAGGCATTTGTTATATATTACCATAATCCCGTAGATTTTAACACATTCCATCTTTCTGCCTCTCTAAAACTTCACTCCCCATCGTAGGAAATATTTAACCAGGGAGGATAAAAAACGGGTAATCCCTTTTATATTTCCGGTATTATCCCTTTTCCACTTATGAACAACACTTACCTCCGGATAAAACACAATCCGGCCTTTTTCCTTTACACGCCTTGATAAATCAGCATCTTCACAATACATGAAATAGCGCTTATCAAACCCTCCCAGTTCCTGAAAAAGCGGAGTTCTGATTACAAAAAAGCATCCTGTACAGAATTCCACATCAGTTGCCTTTTGCAAATTTTCCGTCTCTCTTGTATATCTTTTCCGAAGATAACGGAATGGTCCAAATTTACTGATAATCACATATCGTATTGTTGGACAATATTTCGGAAGAAACTGCTCGCTTCCGTCTTCATTCAGAATTCTGGGCGTTATCATGGCAATATCCGGGTGTCCTTCCAGATAATTGCATAAATCAAGAATTACATTCTGATTGATTGTAATATCCGGATTAATGACAACATGATAATCTGAGCATAACTTCTCCAACACTTTGTTATGTCCATGTCCAAAGCCTGTATTCTCTTCGTTCCGGATTAGTTTTACCTGTTCAAACTGATTCTGGATTATTTCCACCGTCTTGTCAGTAGATCCATTATCAATCACATATAGGGTAAACTCCAAATCCCGCGTATATTCCATTATGGAACGGATACATTCCGATATGATGTCTGCATTATTATATGTAACAATGCTTCCTGAAACCTTGATACCCATCAGTCCTTCTATTCCTCACTCATCGCCGGGAAAGCAAGAGTCTGCTCTCCCTCACTGCTATCTACATCTACAATATAACTCTTGGTAATATAGCCTTCCCTTTTAAAGGTAATAACATACTCACCGGCATCCTTATTAATGGTAAGTGGTGCCGTACCCATATAAACATTATTCACATAAACCCCGGCACCTGCAGGTTCTGAAATCGTTACTTTAATTGCCCCTGATGTGGCCGCAGTGGTTTCCGATGTCGATGACGTCGGCTTCTGTGTGGTCGTAGCTACCGTTGCCGTTGTTGTCGTGGCCGTTGACGAAGAAGTCTCCTTTGAGGAAGTTGTTTCGGTCGTACCCGATCCTCCTCCTGTGTTATCTGCGTAAATCTTTTTTAAATCAAAGGTCTCTATCCGATAGGTGGAATTCACCGTAATCTTCGTTGTATAGGTTTCATAATCATCGGATAGCAGATTAATGATATAGGTACCAAAATCTAACACCACGGGTTTGGAATAATCCGTTTTATTCCCTTCAATGAACAGATCCGTGCCTTTCGGAAGAATCTGGAATTCAACTGTTCCGATTTTCCCTGCCGGCAACTGGTATTCTGAAAAGTCCATTGTAACAGTCATGTCCTTTGTGATGTACACAGTCTTTTTTGCTTCCATGCCTTTGTTGCTCATGACCACAGTATATTCCCCTTCTGGAACGACAATCATCATGTCACTGCTTACCGTATACAAGAAGCTCCTACCAATTTCAACCATTCCTCCCACAAATTCCTCTGCCCCGGTAAAGGTCAGATATCCATGTCCCTTATCAACGGAAACAGAATAAATTTTGTTATCAATTCCCCTTACAGTCACCACGTCTCTGCTCATGACCTCAGTCGGATCAAGAATCTTCCCATCCGAAATAACAACCAGCGTGTCTGTATACATATAGCTGGCACTGCCAAAGGTTATGGAGGTTTTCGCCTTAACTGCCTTGAACCCACTAATGTTACTGCTCCGGAATACATCCTTGCTGACATAAACCTTCTTTGCCTTCTTCTTTTCCTCATCAAAGGTTACATCCACAATTTCTCCCTCACTTAGCTGTGCCATGGAGATAATCTCATCATAAACATTTCTTACATCCGTCCCGCCATTATAAGAAAGGACATAATTATTTCCACTATAAATATCCTTTATGATAATCTGCATTTTATCAGCATCCAGATCAATCAGCACAGCCTTACTCTCTGACGTCCCGTCTGATTCTGATACTGTTTCCTCCTTGGTTGTTTCCGGCATCGGGGTAATGCTATTTCCACTGATTAATTTATTCTTATCTTTTCCGCCATCACTGCACCCGGCCAGTCCAGCCATAAGACATAAGACCAGCAGGAAATACATTATCCTTTTCATTGCCATCTCTCCTACCAAACTTTAAAATTCTGCTGCAGATAATTCTGAACATAATCTGCCGCACCCTGCTTTAAATCATGGAACGGCTTATCATACCCGGCATCCCTCAGCTTTGTAATATTTGCTTCCGTAAAATACTGATATTTTTCTCTCAAATCCATTGGCATGTCAATATATTCAATATTAGGTTCAAGTCCCATTGCAATAAACACGGACTCTGCCAGCGTCTTAAAACTCTCTGCATGACCTGTACCCAGATTAAATAACCCATTTACCTTTGGATGCTCAACAAAATATACAATGGCATCACAGATATCCTTTACATACACGAAATCACGAAGCTGTCCTCCGTCTGCATATCCTTCCTTATGGGAGCGGAATAATTTAATACAATTATTCTCTTTAACCTGTTTAAAGCCATGATAAATCATGCTTGCCATTCTTCCCTTAGCATATTCATTTGGTCCATAGACATTAAAGAACTTCATTCCGATTACCTGTGCCGGCCGTTCGTTCTGTTTTTCTGCCCATAAGTCAAAGATCTGTTTGGAATAACCATAACGGTTTAATGGCATAAGCCTTTTAATGTCCTCCCGGTCATCAAATCCTTCCGTCCCATCTCCATAGGTTGCGGCAGAACTTGCATACAGAAATGCTATCTGCTTCTGCGCACAATACTCCCATAAGGCAATGGAATAAAGATAATTATTTTTATACAGATAATCAAAATCCAGCTCTGTCGTTGCAGAACATGCGCCCATGTGAATAACTGCCGTTATCCCCGAAAGCTTTGGAAGTTCCCCAAGAAATTCATCTTTGTGATAATAACGGATATACTTCTTATTACGAAGATTCATCCACTTTTCGGAAGTATTTACATTATCCACGATATAAATATCTTCCATTCCCATTTCATTCAGCTTTGCCACAATACAGCTTCCGATAAATCCTGCACCGCCGGTTACTACAATACTCATATTACGCCTCCCGGATAAACCCTTTATTCCTTATTTTCTAATTTCTTCATCGCATTAATAATATTCGTAGTGGATTTTCCCTCCACAAATGGTATTACCTCAACGCTTCCCCCCATGGAACGAACAAAATCAGCTCCTACAATATTATCCGGCTGATAATCTCCACCCTTAACCAGTATGTCCGGTTTTACCCGGGTAATCAACTCATATGGTGTATCCTCTTCAAATACGACCACATAATCAATGAATTCCATTTCTGCCAGCATGTCCATCCGGTCCTTCTGATTATTAACCGGACGGCTCGGTCCTTTCAGGCGTTTTACCGATGCATCTGAATTCAGTCCAAGAACCAGAATATCTCCCTTTGCTTTTGCCTCCTTCAGATAACGGATATGTCCGATATGAAGAATATCAAAACATCCGTTGGTAAAAACAATCTTTTTATGGCGCTGACCTTCCAGCGCTGCCTCAATAGTTTCCATGGTCTGAATTTTATTGACCTCATGAAACAACTCATCAATCACTTCACTAATGGTAACGACTGCTGTTCCAAATCGTGTTACCTTAATGGAAGATGCCGTATTGGCAAGTTTCAGCATTTCCTTGGAATTAAATCCAAATGCCATTGCTGCGGCAACATACGCAAATGCGGTATCTCCTGCTCCAACTACATCATAAACCTTTCTGGAATCACATTTTTCAACAATCACTCTGTCATTCTCATCCAGAAATGCCATACCGTCTCCGCTTAGAGTTGCCAGAATGGTTCGGCTTCCTGCACGTTTTCTTAATTCATGCATTGCGGCAACAATCTCATCCATGCTCTCTACTGCAAGTCCTGTCAAATCATTCAGTTCCTTTTTATTCGGCTTTAACAGATATGCACCCTGATATTTTGCCGGATTCTTATCCTTTACATCCACAATCACCTTTTTCCCGTTCTGATTTGCAATTTCAATCAGTCTCCGGGTAAAATCAAAGGATAAAACACCTTTCATGTAATCGGAAATCAGCACTAAGTCAAACTCCGAAATCCGTCTTTCATAAATCTTTATCAGTTCTTGCTTTGTACTTTCTTCCAATTCCTGCGTACTTTCATCATCGACCCTGAGAAGCTGCTGATTTCCTGCCACAAAGCGCATTTTTAACGTAGTCGGACGATTCTTCTCCTTTGCTACCATCTCTACGTTGATTCCAGCTTCATCAAGAAGCTTTAATACTTCCCTTCCGGCTTCATCTTCTCCGACACATGCCATAACAGAAACCTTCTGCCCGATTCCAATCAGGTTTGTAGCCACATTTGCCGCACCACCAAGAATATTTTTTTCACCCTTGTAGCGTAATACGGGTACTGGTGCCTCCGGAGAAATCCGGTTAATGGAGCCGGTGCAGTAACGGTCCAGCATGATGTCCCCGATTACCAGAAAGTTTTTCGGATGATTTGATATGTTTTGTATTGTTTCCTTCGTCATGATATTACACCTCATAAGTGCTAATTATTTGATCCACCGCCGCAGTTACCTGTTCCACGGTAACCTTGTCCACACACAGATAACGCCCGGTAACCGCCATGCAGATCCTACAATCCGATGTCATTTTACCAACTGCACACCGTTTGCACGGCATGTCCGCATTGCAGATGATCATTGGATTCCTGCCGGCTTCCTGCTTTTTATCATAATCATACGGAAGAAATCTTCCGTAATTATACTCTCCCAGAATGCACACGGATGGCGTATTTACCGCCGCCGCGAAATGAATTCCGCTTGTATCGTTGCTGATTACCATTCTTGCATTTCGTGCAACCTCAGCCATCTCCATAAGAGTAGTGGCTCCCAGATAATTTACAATCCTGGTATCTGGATTCACCAGTTCTTTCAGCTTTTCAAAAAGATACTGTTCCCCCCTGCTTCCACATACATATGCCGTCCAGCCTGTTTTGACACAGACATGGTCTGCTACTGCCGCAAAATTTTTAATATCCCACATTTTCTTCGGTGTGCTTGCACCTGGAAAAAGAATGAAATAATCTTCCTTCGGAATAATTTCCGGACGTGCATCATATTGATTTAATACAGGCATCCCCGTAAGGAAATCCTTTTTACCAAGGCCACGAATCAGTTCTCCATTCCGCTGTACTTCCATGAGCCACTGCCCTGATACCGGAATCAGCCTGTCATAAATAGCATCCAGCCTGCGTTTATTCCCTTTAAATGTAATATACCGGCTCAGATTGGTTCGGGTTTCATCCGATACAAGACCTACCTTTTCTCCTGCCGGTATTCCCGCTGCCAGCATGTCCATATGCACAGTACGGGAATAGGCTGTCTGAATCAGAATTTCATAAGAAGTCTTTTTTAACTGCCCCAGAATCTCCTTTTTATAAGAATTATTTCCTTCAAACTTCCGGATATCCAAAGTATCTATTTCATCAAAGTATCCTGTTGCCTGTGCAATTTCAACGCATGGTGCGCTACACATAAGGGTCAGTTCTTTCCCTGGAAATAAACTGCGAAACTCCTTTGCACTATCCAGCCAGATAAGAAAGTCGCCTATGGCGTCCAGCTTAATGATAAGCACCTTGTTATTTTTTATCTCGCTTCTCAGATTAGGCTTTCTGACTGCCTCAAACTGTGCGAGCCAGATATTTGCCCATCGCAAAAGCTTATCCACCTTACCCTTAAAACCCATTTTCCATCTCTTTCCACAGTATAACGGACTTTAGACTGTCTTTGCAAATGCCAGAAGATTTTCAAAGACATGCCCCTGATACTGTCTCAAATCCTTTTCATCAATTTCATGGCCGGAAAGAACCAGCGCATATCCACAATGAAGCTTTTCTGCCGCCAGAATGTCCGTCACCTTATCCCCAACCATGTAGGACTCCTTTAAATTAATGTCATGTTCCTGTACTGCCTGCAAATACAGTCCTGTCTGTGGTTTACGGCAGTCACAGCAATCCTCCTCCACATGCGGGCAACAGTAAAATCCGTCAATTCCGGCTTTTTGTTCCTTTAAAAGCCGATTCATGTGCTCATTTACCTTCTCCACATCCTTCATGGGAAAATATCCCCTTCCCACACCGGACTGATTGGTAATGACAATCAAAAGATATCCTTTCTTTTTCAAGAGGGCAAGAGCCTCAACTGCGCCTTCCAGAAACTTCAATTTATCACATTCATGAAGATAGTCTACATCAACATTAATGGTTCCATCCCTGTCCAGAAAAATCGCTTTTCTCATTCCTGCTCCCCAAAATAACCGGAATTGTATAATTCCTTTTCAATGATTCCACAAATAACATGGATAATCAAGATATGCATTTCCTGTATCCTCGGTGTATCGGAAGATGGTACATTGATGACATAATCGGAAAGTGACTTTAATTTTCCACCACTCTCTCCAGTAAGCGCCACCGTATGGATTCCCTGTTTTGCCGCCTGACATACCGCTTCCACTATATTTGCTGAATTACCGCTCGTGGAAATACCAATCAGAATATCCCCCTGATTTCCCAGAGCTTTCACCTGTTTTGCAAAAATCCGGTCATAATCATAATCATTTCCCAATGCGGTAAGCACCGTTGTATTCGCATTTAACGAAATGGCAGGGATTCCTGCTCTTTCCATCTTATAACGCCCAACCAGTTCACCTGTCATGTGCTGGGCATCCGACGCACTTCCTCCGTTTCCGCATACAAGTATTTTATTTCCGTTCCTGTACGCCTCTATGCAAAGACTGCTTACTTTTTCAATCATATCCAGCAGTTCCTTGCTTTCCAAAAGCCTTTTTTTGGCATTTACGGATTCCTCAATATTTTCTCTGATATATTCCTTCATAAAATGAGTCCACTCCACCTAATAATCATAATTATATAAATTATACTTTATTTTTCAGATTATTTCAAGGATTCTACAAATCTTACTCTGGCTTCATTCTGTTGAAGCACATTTTTTAGCTTTTCAACATCCTTATCCGGAATCCATGCCTTGGACGAATTAAAATAATGGTCCATGATTTTAAAATACTTTTCCGGGAAGGAAAATAATATTCCAAGAATCTTTAGTTCCGACTCTCCAATTGTCTTTATGCGATTATACTCATCCATCATCCGGTATGCCAGTTTAATGTCCCAGTTGTATTTTTCCAGTATTTTCCTCATGAAATCGTATAAATCCGTAATCTGCACATTAATGTTTGCCCTTTCAAAATTCACCACTGCCACATACCCTCTTCCGGTTAAAATATTATGGTGATTGCATGAGCCATGGGAAATCTCATGATTCTTTACCGCATTATCATATATTTCCTGATAGCCGGAAGTCTGCAGAAAATCCATTGCTGCATCTGCCTCCTGCAAAAATGCTTTCAGATTTTCAAATGCAGTCCTCTCAAAATCCGATTTTTTCTTTTTCTTTCTCAGATAATTGCCAGCCGATATCATTTCCTTCACTTTTTTGGAATACTTTTCTTCCAGATTCATCATGACCGGAACATAAAAATCCGGCTCCGGCTTTGGAATCCAGGAAATTCTATTTAGTGCAACATGCACCCTTGCAATGGCGCTGCAGGAACTTAATACATCATGAAAACTTTTTACGTCACACTCCACACAATCAAACCAATTCTTCAGATAATATCTTTTCTTATCCTCATCCTCTGAAAGAATCGTTCCGTTCTCCGTTCTTTCAAATGTATCAACCCAGTTAAAGCCTTGTTCTTTCAGTTGCCTGGTTATAAAATCTTCTTTATAATACTTTTCTTCCCGATATGTGCTTTCTCTTAATAGTTTTATGCCCTGATTTGTTTCACAAATATATGCTCCCCTTCCTCTTACAGTCCTGTATACCGATAAACCATACTGTTCAAATACTCCCACTGCTTCTGCCTCCAAAATAAAAAAATCCCATCAACCATTTGAAGAGTCTATCTAATATTATGAACAGCTTCTTCAAAATATGTTGATGGAATTTATTATTTCTTTTCATCAGCAAGCTTACCTTCCACTAATGCAAGAAGCACCTGCCTGTCATTTTCAATGGGCTTCTCAATGACCACCCTGAGTAACAAATTCAGCATGTTGCCAATCTCTTCTCCCGGCTTCATTCCAAGTTCAATCAGATCTTTCCCATTGACTGCCAGATCCTTTAGGGAAACACAATCACCGCGTTCCACAATCTGTTGATACATCTTGTATACGGTTTCAATCTGGACAAGATATTTTCCCATGGGAATAAACATAACCTCTTCCTTGGACTTATAGATATTTCTTTTAAAGTCCCGGAGCATTGGAATAAAATCGACACCAAGGTCATGCATTGCCTGCCTTACATCAATTTCGTTAACCTTTATTGGAATTGCTTCCTGGCGGATTAGTTTTTCTACCATTTCCGTGGTATAATTATCCAGCTTTAATGTACGGAGTGTTTCACGTGCCGCATCCGGTCCCGCATAATACAGTAGTGCTGCATACCGCATAACAGGCGTTTTTTCGGCATTGTGAAGCATTTTTAATACAATGGTCTTTTTCGGTGATTTCAAAACAGATGCCACATGAGGAAGAATCTGATCCAGAATTCCGCATTCCACGAATAATTCTACCGTTTCCGGCTTATCCGATAACAGCGTCTTAATTAATTCTGCCTGCACACGTTCCATGCTGATTTTTTTGATATTCGGTGCAAGTTTCCGAATGGCATCCATGGTTTCCCTGTGCACAGAGAAACCAAGCTGGGCAGAAAAACGAATCGCCCGCATCATTCGCAGCGCATCTTCATTAAACCGCTCTTCCGGACTTCCCACACAGCGAATCATCCCTTTCCGGATATCACCAATGCCACCGAATTCATCCCTTAAGCCATCTTTTTCATTATATGCCATGGCATTAATCGTGAAATCTCTTCTTTTCAGATCCTCCACAAGGTCACTGGAAAATTCCACCGATTTAGGATGTCTTCCGTCTTCATACTCACCATCAATACGATACGTGGTAACTTCATAGCTCTTTTTATCCAGCATGACAGTTACTGTTCCATGCTTGATTCCTGTATCCACCGTGCGTTTAAAAAGTTCCTTCACCTGTTCCGGAAGTGCATTCGTTGTAATATCCCAGTCATCCGGACTACGTTTCAGGATACTGTCACGAATACAGCCTCCCACGGCATACGCCTCATATCCGTTTTCTGTTAAGGTATCTAAAATATGCTTTACATCTTTCGGTAATTCAATTTTTAGTCTGCCTGGTTTAATCACAAATCTCTCACTCTGCCTTATCACATAATATTAATACGCCTTACCCCAGTAAACCATTGCCTTTGCCGGTTTTCCACAGCAAACGCACTTGTCCGATAAATTCTCCTGTTCAAAAGGCATACATCTGGAAGTTGCCGTCGTTTCTTCCTTTATCTTAATTTCACAGGCTTCATCTCCACACCACATTGCCTTTACAAAACCTGGCTTATTTGCGATTGCATCCTTGAATTCCTCATAAGTAAGTGCCGTTGTTGTATGGGAATCCCTGTGCTTTCTTGCGCGTTCGAGCATTTCAACCTGCATTCTGTCTAAAATCTCGCCAACCTTTTTTTCTACCGCATCCAGGGATACCACTTCCTTTTCACTGGTGTCTCTTCTTACCACAACACACTGCTTTGCTTCGATATCCTTTGGACCAATCTCAATTCGAACCGGAATTCCTCTCATTTCCTGCTCTGAGAACTTCCAGCCCGGACTCTTGTCAGAATCATCAACCTTCACACGGAAATTGGAAAGTACATTTTTCAATTCTGCAGTAGCCTCCAGCACGCCTTCCTTCTTCTGCATAATCGGAATGATGGCAACCTGCGTTGGTGCGATTTTTGGAGGAATCACAAGACCTCTGTTATCACCATGCACCATAATCATGGCACCGATTAATCTGGTTGTCATTCCCCATGAAGTCTGGTGAACATATTTTAACTGGTTATCCTTATCCGTATATTTAATATCAAATGCCTTGGCAAATCCATCTCCAAAATTATGGCTTGTTCCTGACTGAAGCGCTTTACCATCATGCATTAAGGCTTCTACTGTATATGTGGCTACCGCACCTGCAAATTTCTCTTTATCCGTCTTTCTTCCCTTAATAACAGGAATCGCCATGACATTTTCCAGGAAATCAGCATACAGATTCAGCATCTGAATGGTTCGCTCTTCTGCTTCCTGCGCCGTTGCATGTGCCGTATGGCCTTCCTGCCACAAAAACTCCCTGGAACGCAGGAATGGTCTGGTCTCTTTCTCCCAACGCACAACCGAGCACCACTGATTTGAAAGTTTTGGCAAATCCCTGTAGGATTCCACGCAATTTGCATAATAATCACAGAAAAGTGTCTCTGAAGTCGGTCTTACACACAGACGCTCCGGCAAGGTTTCCAGTCCGCCCTGCGTAACCCATGCAACCTCCGGTGCAAAACCTTCCACATGATCCTTTTCTTTTTGAAGAAGACTCTCCGGAATAAACATTGGCATATAAACATTTTCCACGCCAGTTTCCTTGAAACGGTCATCCAGTTCTTTCTGAATATTCTCCCAGATTGCATATCCTGCCGGTTTAATAATCATACAGCCTTTTACACTGGAATAATCTATCAGCTCTGCTTTTTTTACAACATCCGTGTACCACTGTGCAAAATCGTCTTCCATGGAAGTGATTGCTTCCACAAACTTCTTATCTCCTGCCATTTTAAATCTCCTTTTATTGTCTCAAGATAAACTAGTATTCATCAGACCTTTTTTTCTTCCATCACTTTTTGTACCGCATTAATCACATCGTCATCTTCAAAAGGCTTCGTGATGAATTCTGATGCGCCGTACTTAATTGCCTGAATCATCTTTTCCTTCTGTCCAAGCGCTGTTATCATAATGACTTTTGCATTTTCATCTTCTTTCTTAAGAAGCTGCAATGCTTCAATTCCATCCATTGTCGGCATGGTAATATCCAATGTTACCACATCCGGATGAAGTTCTTTATATTTCAGGAATCCTTCTTCACCATTAGAGCCTTCTCCAATCACACTATGCCCTGCGCCCTCCAGAATTCCTCTCAGAATCTTTCTTGATGTCTTAGAATCGTCTACTATTAATATTTTTGCCATTGTATCGTCCTCCATTTCTATTCTGCCACAACAAAGTACAATTTCTTATTTTTAACCCATAATGGAATTCGGCATATTTTATTTCCAGTAATTTTTCCGCCAGCCATGAAATATTCCGGAGGCATTAATTCAAGTTCAGACTCCTTCGCACTAATCGTTGCAGAATACATGCCATTAATACAATTTAAAAATTCTGCCCCTGCATCCAGAACATCTTCGTTCATCCCTTCAAACGCTTCCCGTCCATAGACACTGGCAAGTTCCAGCATTCCACCTTCTGCTTCCACAAAACCTGTTGTCTTCACGGTTTTTCCTTCCAGTTTTTGTGAAACCATCTGGTCTTCCAGTACTTCTGTTACCATTTCCGCCTTACCCGGATATGTATGCCTGTCAATGCAGCGAATGATTGCACGAACCGCAATCCCTATTGCTTCCTCAAACTCCTCTGCTTCCGTTGGAAGAAACAAAGGAACGATTTTCTCCACATCGTCGCTCTTTATGATCTCCATGTCTGAAAGTCCATATCCATTCTCTTTCCGGAAACTATCAATAACATTTTCCATCTCTTCAGCTTTGAGCACTTCCGCATCCACCAGGGACTGTACAAAAATCAGATAGGCATTTCCCTGCATTTTCAAAATCTTTTCAAGCTGTACCTGTGTCATATAACCCTTTTCGATTGCTATGTCACCAAACCGCTTATCGCAAGTTGACTGCAACCGGTTGATTTCCTCTGCCTGTTCCTGTGTTATCATTCCTTCAGAAACGGCAATGAGTCCAAGCTTTACACGAACCTGATCCTGTTTATCCAGAATATTGTCAAGCTGCTTCTGCGAAATCTTACCTGTCGATACCATGTAGTTCCCCAAAATATATTCTACCATAAACGTCCTTCTCCTTTTTGTATTTACTATATACTATAATATACCTAATCAGGGTATCTTTACAAGTATGTTTTTACACCACTTGTTTTAAATAACACATCACTTCACTGATTATAATATAGGCTGATGGTCCAAGGATAAAACCCATGATTCCAAAAAGAAGAACTCCCACATACATACTAACCAGCATGATAAACGGATGAATTCCCATATGTCCGCCCATCATTCTGGGTTCCAGAACCTCACGGATAACATAGCAAATGCAGTACGCCGTAAAAATTACCGCTGCCTTTAAAAAATTGCCACCCAGAAGATATATGATTGTCCATGGTATCAGTACCGTTCCCGTTCCAAAAAGCGGAAGTGCATCAAGAAGCCCTATTAACAGACCAATCATGACCGGATATCCATTCTGTATCAGCAACATTGCAATGGTACAGATTATGGCAGTAATTCCCATGATAACCAGTTGTGTGCGTATATATGCCGCCCCGAAATGTGACAGCTTTCCAAAAAGAATCCGAAACCACTTACTATAAGGTCCTTTTTTAATCCAGGATGCCATCTGTTCAATATCCTTAATCACAAAAAATACCGCAGTAAATGAAATAATAATGCCGCCGCCCCAAATAACAACTACTGATATTACATTGGCCGAATGCTGCATCAGGGAAGGCAGCATATTATCCGTTGCCAGACTAACCGCATTCTGAACATTTCGCTCTACTGTTGCAAATGTTCTTCCTTCTTCCAGTCCAATCATATTATCCAGACTACAGCATATGCCACAGATTTTTTCCTCCATCATTCCGTAGTACAAATGATAATTTACCATGAACTTTTTCAACTCAAATAAAAATCTTCCTCCTACATAGGAAAGCAAAAATACGGCTGCTCCCATTATCACTGCCAGAACAAAGAGCGTTCCAATGACAGGATGAATATGAAGCTTTCTTTTTAAAAAATACACAGGTCTCTTAATGAGAATGGTCAGAATGACTGCTGCCAAAAAAGGTGCCACAAGAAACAGTATATACCGGAACACCAGATATACTAAAGCTGTAACGCCTGCACACAATGCCATCAATATTAAAGTTTTTTTATCATTCTCATTAATTCCGCCAAACATCAATCTATCACCCTTGTGAGTAGATTGTTTCCAGTTCTTCTTTAAAATATTCAAAGCCGGGTCCTTCCGGCTTAATGGAAAAACTCTTATCCAGAAAATCCAGTTTGAAAGAACAAAGGGATATACACCGGCTTTCCCGTCCTTTTCCCATTTCTTTTCCATATTTGGCATCTCCAAGCAACGGCATGTTTCTTCCCGCAAACTGTACCCGAATCTGATGATGCCTTCCTGTGAGAAGATGAATCCTTACCAGACTGATGATTCCCCCGCCTTCTCCTGTTGAAAGCGTTTTTTCTGCAAGCGCCTGATATTCCAGCCTTGCCAGCTTTGCTCCTGCTTGAGATGCATGGGTAATCCGGGACATGTTATTTCTTGCATCTTTTACAAGAAAGTCTTCCATGATTCCCTTTCCCGGTTCCGGTCTGCCACAGACTATGGCATAGTACTCTTTATTGATTTCACCTTTTTGCATTTCGCTGGTTAATTTCCCTGCAAATTCCTTATTCTTTGCAAGAAGGACCAGCCCGCTCACCGGTCTGTCCAGACGGTTAATCAAAAATAAATCCGGGCGCTCTCCCTTTTCTGTCAGATAGGTTTTCAAACGACTTATCAGGTCCACGTCAAAAGAGCGCTCTGACTGCACCAGCATTCCTGCCGGCTTATTATATACAATAAAATTACGATTTTCAAAAATAATGTTTTCCATCTTATAACTTAAAACGGTATCCCACGCCCCAGACAGTTTCAATAAACTGTGGATTTGCGCTGTCATACTCGATTTTATCCCTTAATTTGTTAATATGTACCGTTACTGTTGAGATATCCCCAAATGATTCCATTCCCCATACCGCAGAAAACAGTTCTTTCTTCGGAATTGCCTTATTCGGATTCTGAACAAAATATAACAGCATGTCATATTCTCTCGCAGTCAGCTGCTTTTCTTCATCATTTAGGAACACTTTTCTTGCATCCTGGTCTATTTTAAGGCCGCGGATTTCGATAATGCGATTCTTGGTTGCACCACCCACCAGCCTTTCATAACGTGTCAGATGCGCTTTTACACGTGCAACCAGTTCTCCCGGGCTAAAAGGCTTCGTTATGTAATCATCTGCGCCAAATCCAAGACCTCTGATTTTATCAATATCCTCTTTCTTGGCAGAAACCATGAGAATCGGGATATCTTTTACATTTCGGATTTCATTACAAACCTGGAAACCATCCATTCCCGGAAGCATGATATCTAAAATTACCAAATCAAAATTTTCTTTCATAACCCTGATTAATCCGGTGTCTCCACGCTTTTCAATAACTGCTTCATAACCATTAACTTCCAGATAATCTTTTTCCAGCTCTGCAATTGCTTCTTCATCTTCAATTATTAATATTCTGCTCATGTTGCCCTCCAATATATTTTCTCAGGACAAAGCACATAATGGTTCCTTCGCCCTCTTTACTCTCTGCCCAGATTTTGCCACCATGATCTTCTATGATTTTCTTCACGATTGCAAGGCCAATGCCGCTTCCTCCCGTTGCAGAATTCCTCGATGCATCTGCACGATACAGTCGGTCAAAAATATGTGGCAGATCATTTTTACTGATTCCCTTTCCATTATCTTTGATTTCCACCCTGATGAAATCTCCTTCATCCCGCAAGCGGAGTTCAATGCGCGTTTTCCTGTCTGCATGATATTTAATGGAATTACTGATAATATTATTAATCACTCTGCTTAACTGCTCGGCATCCACTATGATTTCAATCCCGTCATCCAGTTCATTCTTATACTGGAAATCAATTCCCTTTGCTTCCAATTCTACCATGAGGCTGTCCCTGCAGTCTCCAAAGAATTCTTCTGCCAAAAGCTTATTAAAGGAATACGGAATCCGGTTGGTGTCAATTTTGGAGTACAGGGTTAATTCGTCAATCAACCTGTCCATTTCAATTGCCTTATTATAAATTGTTTTTAAATATTTCTCTCTCTTTTCCTCCGTTACTGCCACACCATCCCTTAAACCTTCCACGTAGCCTTTAATGGCAGTAATCGGTGTTTTTAAGTCATGGGAAATATTACTAATCAGTTCCTTGCTCTCCCTGTCAGACTGCAGTCCTTCCTCTGCGGATTCTTTTAATTTCTTTCTCATGAATTCAAAATCCCGGCAGAGCTGGCTGATTTCATCATCACCTTTTGCTTCCACGACAAAATCCAGATTGCCTTCTGAAATGTTGTGCGTTGCCTCCTTTAATTTATCCAGTGGAATAATGGTTGCCCTGTAAATCCAGTAAATCATCACCGCACTAATCAGAAACAGAACAATGACGACTGCAACCACACTATCAATCCAGAAATGTTTCAGCCGTGTCACAATATTTTCCAGATAGGTAATCAAAGAAACCGAATACTCATCACCGGCCTCATTTTTAATATCAATCTGACGGATAATACATTTTTTACTTCCACCATAATATAGACCATTCTCACTAACATCATTAATATCGCCATAATCCGGCAGTATTTTCCTCGCCTCTTCAACGGTTATACCCTCGCTCACAAACACGTACTGCCCATTTTTCCTGACAACAACGTCTGCATCCTTATACTCAAGAGAATTCTCCAGTTCCTTCAGATATTCCTGATTTTCCAGAATATTAGGATCTGCCTCAATCTTTTCCTGCAAATCACCATGAATCTGATTCGCAACCATTGTAAGAATATCGGTCGGATTGGAAAATGATTCCCAGTTTGCTCCTTCAATCCCATAATAATCGTTAATATTACTGGTTTGATAAGAAAGCAGAATTCCAATAATCAGTGAAAATAAAACAATTGGCATAACTGCTATGAGAAAAAACGCCAGTTTCAGTCTTGTTTTTAATTTCAACAGATTCACCTTCCATTTTAAAGCTTTTTATCATTCTATCATAATATAAGCAGAATAAATCTAAAATTTTTATAAAATAACAGCAGGCATGTTTCCATGTCTGCTGTCTGACTGCATTTCTATAAATATTTCTTCAATACTTCAACCTTATCCAATGCTTCCCACGGAAGATTCAGGTCATTTCGTCCAAAATGTCCGTAAGCTGCTGTCTGCTTATAAATCGGTCTTCTAAGATCCAGCATCTTAATAATGCCTGCCGGTCTTAAATCAAAGTTCTCACGAATGATTTCAACCAGCTTTTCATTGGAAAGCTTTCCTGTACCAAATGTATCTACCATGATGGATGTAGGATGCGCAACACCAATTGCATACGACAACTGGATTTCACATTTATCTGCAAGACCTGCTGCCACAATATTCTTTGCAACATATCGTGCTGCATACGCTGCAGAACGGTCTACCTTGGTACAATCCTTTCCTGAAAATGCACCACCGCCGTGACGTGCATAACCACCGTAGGTGTCAACAATAATTTTACGGCCTGTAAGACCGGAGTCACCATTTGGACCACCGATTACGAAACGTCCTGTAGGGTTAATAAAAATTTTAGTATTTTCATCAATCATCTCATGATCAACTACTGCATCGATTACATATTTCTTAATATCTGCATGAATCTGCTCCTGTGAAACAGCTACATCATGCTGGGAAGACACAACAATGGCGTCAAGTCTTACCGGCTTATCATTTTCATCATATTCTACCGTAACCTGTGTCTTTCCATCTGGTCTTAAGTAGGAAAGAGTTCCATCCTTACGAACCTTGGTAAGCTGTCTGGAAAGTTTCTGTGCCAACGCAATTGGATATGGCATATATTCTTCTGTTTCGTTGGTTGCGAAACCAAACATCATACCCTGGTCTCCTGCACCAATGGCATCAATCTGTTCATCTGTCATTTCACCATTCTTTGCTTCAAGTGCTTTATCCACACCCATTGCAATATCAGCAGACTGCTTGTCCAATGCTACCATTACCGCACAGGTATTTCCATCAAAACCCTTCTCAGATGAATCATAACCGATTTCTGTAACCGTGTCACGTACAATCTGAGTAATATCAACATTTGCCTTTGTTGTAATCTCGCCCATTACAAGTACAAATCCCGTATTGGTACAGGTTTCACATGCAACACGGCTCATTGGGTCCTGTGCCATTAAAGCATCAAGAATCGCATCGGATACATTATCGCAAATTTTATCCGGATGTCCTTCGGTTACTGATTCTGAAGTAAATAAACGTTTTTCCATCTTTTCCTCCTATTTTGTCTTTAAATGAAAAAAAGTCCTGTATAAGCGGGACTTCATATCTGCTGATAATTCATTCCTCTTATTGTTCGATTTCTCGCTCAGGCTGGCACCTTCCAATAAAGGGGTTGCCGTGGCTTCACAGATCCTATGTATCTCCACCACTCTGAATAAGGGACTTTTCTATTAATGATTTACAGTTGCATTATACATTTATATCGTTAAAAGGTCAATAGTATTAATTGACATTTTTGGAAAAAATTCTTATAATTTATTATGTATATTATTTATACTGATGAATTGAGCGAGGGTACCAAATGGCAAAAAAAATCTTATTTACATTTGAACTGGAACCTGGCATGATTGTTGCAGAAGATGTGTACCGTTCCAACGGCGTACTCCTCTTTCCAAAGCACACCATGCTGAATGATTTAATGATAGCGAAACTCCCTCTGTACAATATCATGGAGCTTCCAATTGTTGACGGGCCAATCGAAAAGCCCAACATTGACATTTCTAAATTAGTCGAACTTGCCCAAAAAGAAGCAGCTGCAAAAAATACTCCATCTGCCTCTGATTCTTACGCCCAAAAGCTTAAATCCAGTACTGAATTTAAAGAATTTAACGAAAACTATACTGCTGCGGTAAAGCAGGTAAACGATAAGGTCGAGCGCTTTATTTCCAGTAAAGGCAACCTTGATACCAATAGCCTGATAACCGATGTTCTTTCCTTGATGGATGGAAATACCATTCATCTGTTTGATATGCTTCATAATCTTCAGGCTCATGATGATTCTGTATATGAGCACAGTACCAACGTATCATTAATTAGTGCTACCATTGGAAAATGGCTGTCACTGCCGGAAACCGATATTCATAATCTCATTCTGTCCGGCCTACTGCATGACATTGGTAAACTGTCTCTTCCAAAGGAATTACTCAATAAGCCTGGAAAGCTTACTCCGGAGGAATTCGAAATTGTAAAATCACACCCAAAGAAAAGTTATGAATATCTGCGGGATTTTCCACTTGATATCCGTGTTAAAGAAGCTTGTCTGTTACATCATGAACGCTGTGACGGCTCCGGTTATCCTTTTGGCATTCCCGGAAATAAAATTTCCGTCTATGCCAAAATCGTTGCCATCGCAGATGTTTATGACGCAATGACCTCTCCACGTTCCTATCGGCCTGCCCTTTGCCCATTTAAGGCAATCGAAGTCTTTGAGCGGGAAGGTTTGTACAAATATGATCCAAAGTTTATTATGACATTTCTGGAACACATTGGCTCATCTTATCTTAATAATAATGTTCTTTTAAATGACGGACGAACCGGAGAGATTGTAATGCTGAACAAGCTTTCCCTTTCCCGTCCAATGATTAATTGTCAGGGTGAATTTATTGACTTGTCCAAGTATCCAGAACTTTCAATCGAATCAATTATTTAATGGGATGGAGGGATTACATGAACAAAAGTATTTTATTTACATTCGAACTGGAACCCGGCATGATTACCGCAGAAGATGTGTATACCGTCACCGGTCAGCTTCTGATTCCGGAAAGAACCTTACTTGATAACTCTTCCATTCATAAACTGAAGTTATACAATGTCAGTACTGTCGCCATTATTGACTCACCGGAAGAACCATCTGTTCAGGATACTACGCCTACCTATTCCGAGCGAATTCAGGACAGTATGGAATTCCAGGAATTTAAGGCTGATTACCTGGAAAATATTGATGAATTTCACGATACCATTAATGATATTGTAACCAAAAACGCTCCTATTCAGCCAGAAGAGCTCCTTGTTCATGCAGCAGGGTTAATCGACTCTTCCCAGACTACCTATCATTTATTTGACATGCTGCACAATATGCGTGAATTTGATGATTCCACCTTTACCCATTCACTGAATGTTGCTTTAATATGCCGTGTATTTGGGAAATGGCTCCACATGCCGGAAGATGATCTGGATGTTCTCACCCTGAGCGGGCTGCTTCATGATATCGGAAAACTTACAACACCGGGAGAGATCCTTACAAAGCCGGGGCGTCTTACCACTGCGGAATATCAGGTAATGAAAGATCACGTTAAAAACGGCTATGCTTATCTTAAGAATCAGCCCATTGACCCGCGAATCAAGGAAGCCTGTCTGTTTCATCATGAACGTTGTGATGGTTCCGGTTATCCATTTGGTCTAAGTGGAAACAAAATACCGGAATTTGCACGAATTGTTTCCATTGCGGATGTTTATGATGCAATGACTGCCAAAAGGGTTTACCGCGGGCCAATATGTCCATTCAAGGTAATTAAATTTATAGAAGACGAAGGCTACAATAAATATGACCCTCGTTTTCTGCTGACCTTCCTGGAGAATGTCGTGGCCACTTACATTCATACCACGGTACGCCTGAACAGCGGCCAATGTGGAGAAGTCGTTCTGATTAACAAAAACGCTTTATCCCGGCCAATGCTTCAGTGTGATAACGAATTTATCGACCTATCAAAGCATCCTGAACTGTCCATTGAACAAATTATTTAAAAAAATCGCATGATAAGGTTCTTGCACTCCTTATCATGCGATACTTTTTATCCATCAGCAAACCTGCATTTTAAATTTCTGTATTTCCTTATCACTATCCACCGTCTCAATTCTGGCTCCCAGACTTTGAAGCTTCTTGTCAAATGCTTCATATCCCCGCTGGATATAATAAATATCTTCTATCTGTGTATAACCATCTGCCACAAGACCGGCAATCACAAGTGCCGCTCCCGCTCTTAAATCCGGAGCGCAAACCGATGCACCCGTCAGGCGTTCCACTCCATCAATAATTGCCACATTGCCTTCAACCTTAATATTACCGCCCATGCGTACCAGTTCATCCACATATTTAAAACGATTTTCAAAAATACTCTCCGTAATGACACTGGTTCCTCTTGCTGTTGCAAGAACAACTGCCATCTGTGGCTGCATGTCTGTTGGAAAACCCGGATATGGCAGTGTCTTAATATTGGTAGACTTCAGATTCTTCTTACCAATAACACGAACCGCATCATCAAATTCCTCTACGTCACAGCCGATTTCTACCAGCTTCGCTGTCAGGGCTTCCAAGTGCTTTGGAATAACATCCTTAATCATGACATCGCCGCCGGTTGCCGCTGCCGCAAACATAAAAGTTCCTGCTTCAATCTGATCCGGAATAATGGAATATGTGGTTCCATGAAGCCTTGGAACACCCGTGATACGGATTACATCCGTACCAGCGCCCTTAATATTGGCACCCATGGCATTCAGGAAGTTACTCACATCAACAATATGAGGTTCCTTTGCAGCATTTTCAATAATCGTCTTTCCCTCCGCCATTGCCGCAGCCATCATGATGTTAATGGTTGCTCCGACAGAAACAACATCCAGATAGATATGTCTGCCCTTAAGCCTTGACGCAGACGCCTTAATCATACCGTACTCAATCCGTACATCAGCACCAAGTGCCTCAAAACCCTTTTTATGCTGGTCAATTGGTCTTGTTCCAATATTGCAGCCACCCGGAAGTGCAACCTCTGCCTTCTTGTACTTTCCAAGCAATGCACCAATCAGATAATAAGATGCACGGATTCGCTTAACATACTCACCGTCAACTCTTACATCGCTAATGGATTTACCATTTATCTGAACCGTATTATTATATACATATTTTACCTTGGCACCGATTCCCTCGATTGCCTGTAACATCACTCTTACATCTCTTACATCAGGAACATTTTCAATTGTAACTGTTTCGTCTGTCATAATAGCCGCTGCCAGAATTCCTAACGCTGCATTCTTGGCACCGCCAATGGAAACTTCACCCTTAAGTGGCTGACCGCCCTTAATTATATACTGTTCCATCATACACCTCTAACTACTTTTTAAAAAATCACATATAAATATAGTATATCATAAAAAAATTATTTGTAAATGTACAATACGTAAAAATAAGCCTTTGTTCTCTTTTAAAACTATACAAAATGCTAAAAGAAAATACTGGTTAAAAGGATATACATGCGATGACCCACATCACATATATCTGCAGCCGTAAACTTTCCAATCATTGCACATAAGACTGCCACAAAGCCGTAGTAGACCGGATTCTTGTGTATTTTATCCGTAAGTGTTTCCACTCCTGACCGTATTCCTTCATCTCCCAGGGCATATAACGTAAAGATGACAATAAAATTACTGAGAATCATTGCGGCATAATCTCTTCCGTAATCACATGTCAGAACAAACATCGGAATCTCTGCCACCAGAATAAACCATGGTATCAGCCTGCACAAAATATTATTATGGGCTGCCACAAAGGATTTCCATAAATCGGCAAGAATCTTTATCATTGGAAGTAAAAGCACTATGATCGTAAGACTTTTTACCACATTCCTTCCAAATGGTATCTTGACAAATACCCCAAATGTCTCAAATACGCTGGAAAAATATTCTATTTTAACCATCATGTCCTGTGTAATAAAATGAGGAGGAAGATCCGTTGTTGTATCTATGATTGCCAGAGTCTCCTCGTATGTATAATTTATATGGCTGAAAAACTGCATGTATAAAAACATGGCACATGTTCCTAACAGCGTAATAACCAAAATTTCCTTTCCATGCTTCTTCTTTTGTACAAACGCCGAATAGAAAAGTAATATCAGGACTGCCGGAAAATACTGAAATACATATGCCTGATGCGTAAGTACTGCTCCTATGCAAAGTACAGGTGTGATCCAGATGCACCGGTCATAAATCAACAGCATTGCAACGATCAGAAGGTTCATCAGAAGATACATGTCAAATCTTCCGTAATTTGCATAAGAAAATAAAAAGGCAATGGAACCCGGATTAATTAAAAATAAACCAAGTAAAAAAACAATTCCACTCTTATTTTTATCATATGCTGCAACCAGTATTTTATGAACAAAAAAGATGGTCATTCCGCATAACAATAATATATTAAACAGTATTATGACATAGATGTGCTTGATTGTCAGGTTTGGAATCACAAGACGAATCAGACTTCCCATGAAACCTCTTGAAATAAATCCCAGTCGGTAGCTTAACGTATACGGTGTAATACACCAGTCAATTACCTCATCAATTACCGGAAGATAATAAATGAGATAGGTCAGCAGGATAATCGTTGTCATAATTTCATACTGATATTTTTCAAATTTTTTCTTATACATGTTCTTCCCCTTTCGCACACAGAAAAAGCAGGGCAGTTTTACTGCCCTGTTATTTACTGAAGATATTTAAACGGATTAACTGGCGTTCCTCCTACCCTAATTTCAAAGTGCAGATGCGGACCTGTACTGTCACCGGTATTTCCAGAACGTGCAATCTGTTCTCCCTGGGTAACCTTCTGTCCAACACTTACAAGTGCTTTACTTAAATGGGCATATCTTGTCATGGTTCCATTCGGATGCTGGATATCCACACAGATTCCATATCCCGAGAACCATCCGGCACGAATAACCGTACCACCACTGGATGCCTTAACAGCAGTACCGGTTGGTACACCCCAGTCAACGCCATTATGATTTGTTCCCCATCGGTATCCAAATCCTGAAGTCAGGACACCACCGGCTAAAGGCTTAATATAGGTTGGCGGAGTCTGTGTTCCTCTCTTTAAAATCCTTGGTACAGATTCTACAAGAAGTGTTTCTTTAATAATATCCCTCTGTACTTCCGAACCATTTTCATAACGGACTACTGCCACAACTTCACGGTATCCTTCGGAACCGGCCTGAACTTCCTTATACTGACCCTGATACATGGTATCATCATCAATATACTGTACCTCTGCGTTATATGCTTCCTCGTAAGTAGTCTCCTGAAAAACAAGAACTGACAATTCCGGTGTTGGAACCGTTACAATAATTTCGTCCCCTACACCAATAATTCCATCTGCCGTAAGACCTTCATTT
>CAMEUH010000005.1 GCA_945938055.1 uncultured Eubacteriaceae bacterium
TTTCCCTTTTTTGCTGCAAGAATCGCTGCTTCATTGAGGAGATTTTCCAAATCCGCACCGGTAAATCCAGCGGTTGTCCTTGCCACATTATCAAGATTCACATCATCCGACAACGGCTTATTCTTTGCGTGAACCTCAAGAATCTCCTTACGTCCCTTAACATCCGGTCTTCCAACCATAACCTTCCTGTCAAAACGCCCCGGTCTTAAAATCGCCGGGTCCAGAATATCCACACGGTTGGTTGCTGCAATCACAATAATTCCTTCATTTACGCCAAAACCATCCATCTCAACAAGAAGCTGATTTAAGGTCTGCTCACGTTCATCATGTCCGCCACCCATACCAGTTCCTCTTCTTCTCGCAACGGCATCGATTTCATCAATAAAAACAATACATGGTGCGTTTCTTTTTGCATCTTCAAAAAGATCCCTTACCCTGGATGCACCTACACCAACAAACATTTCCACAAAATCAGAACCGGAAATACTAAAAAACGGTACTCCTGCTTCTCCTGCAATTGCTTTTGCCAGAAGGGTCTTACCTGTTCCCGGAGGGCCTGTCAGAATCACTCCCTTGGGTATTCTTGCACCGAGATCCGTGTATTTTTTCGGTTCCTTTAGAAAATCCACAATTTCTTGTAATTCTTCTTTTTCTTCATCCAGGCCTGCAACATTACTGAATCGAATTTTTCTTACCGAATCATCCATCATTTTAGCACGGCTTTTACCGAAATTCATCATTTTGGCATTGGCACCACCGCCGCCACCCTGGCGTGACATAAAATTAATCAGAATCAGCACCATGATCAATGTAAAGATAATTGGTAATACCGTAGTCACGAAAAAGCTCTCCCGTTCCACGTTTTTCATGACATAATCTACTTTATTTTCTAACAGAAAACTGCTGATTTCATTAACATCGGAAACATACAGTCTTTCTTCCCTGCCGGAAAGCTTTATGATTTTAATAACTCCCGTAGGTACTTCCGCATTTTGACCGATTTCTACCTTTGTTATCTGACCAGATTGAACGTCTTCCACAAAATTCAGATACGTATATCCGCCCGTCTCTGCATTTCCTGCTTTATTCACATACCATAACAGCATGAGCGCCAGAATGATGATGTAAAACACACCAAACCCACGCATTATATTTTTTTTCATCTGTTACTTCCTCCTACAATCTCACTATTCCAATATATGGAAGATTTCGATATTTCTGATCGTAATCCAGTCCATATCCAACTACAAACTCATCCGGAATCGTATATCCATTATAATCGATTGCCACATCCACAACCCGTCTGTCCGGCTTATTCAGAAGCGTACATAATTTAAGACTGGCCGGTCTGCGTTCCTTTAACAATTCCAAAAGATTACTAAGCGTTCTTCCGGAATCAATAATATCTTCCACAACCAGCACATCTTTTCCTTCTATGGATTCATCCAGGTCTTTTTTCATAATGACATTTCCACTGGAACAGGTTGCGCTTCCATAACTGGACACACACATAAAATCCATGCTCACCGGAACAGTGATTCTCTTGGCAAGCTCTGTCATAAAGAAAACTCCACCCTTTAATACGCATATCATATGAATGGACTTGCCTTCATAATCACGGCTAATCTGTTTCCCCAGTTCCTCAATCCTTCCTGCCACTTCCGCCTCTGTATACATAATATCAATTTGATGTTCTGTTTTATATTCCATCTGTATTCCTCCGTATTGTAACAACTAACAATTTCTTTGTCTCTGAAGAAACCTTATAGGCTGCACTGGTACGATATCCAACAATCCAAAGCACATGACTGCCATCTGCCAGAATCCATACTTTGTCCCGAGTGGACTGTGGAATTTTCTCATCAATAAAATAAGATTTTAAACGCTTCCTTCTTCCGGAATCATCCATGATAAGATAATCGCCCGGCATCCTCTTTCTTAATTTCAAATTAACATTTATTTTATCATAATCAAAGACTTTCGTATAGTCATTTGTGAATTTTTCCCATTGAAAGCCTTCCGGTTTCTCCATAATGGAAAATTGAAAGTCCTCTTCTCCATAATCCCCAAAAGGTACCGATTCCTCAAATACTGTCCTATCATATTTTATCACAATTTTCTGATAACACCGCATCGCCACGATTCCATATGGCAGATGAACCTGCTTGGATACCTGTCTGTCCAGCAATTCCTCTACCGCTTCTACATGCTTACCCGTAAAATCTTTTGCCGTACCCGCCAGTGTTTTTAATGCCATCATAATGACTTCCCGGCGGATAACAGAATGTTCCGTTTTCAAGCCTTCCACATCCAGGGCAAGGACATCTTCTCCCTCACAATATTGTTTCCATGCCTCCCGTGCCTGTAGGGCAACATAATCATAATACTCTCTTAATTGTTCCGCAAAACCATTCAGATTGGCACATACTGCCGGATTAATCTCTTCTTTCAGAAATGGTATTACCGTATTCCGAAGTTTATTTCTCGTATACTCATTTTCCAGATTCGAACTGTCCGTACAATATTCCAGTCCTCGCGCTTTCAGGTACTGTTCAATTTCTTTCCTCGTAACACATAATAATGGCCGGACAATCTTATCTCTCACAGGACGCATTCCGCCTGCTCCCTTTAGCGAACTTCCCCGGATTATATTATAAAGTACGGTTTCTGCCTGATCGTCGCCATGATGTGCAACTGCAATCTTATCAATATCCTCTATGGAATTAAAAATTTCATATCTTGCTTTACGTCCGGCTTCCTCTAGTGAGATTCCAAGCTGTTCGGACATTTCCCTGACATTTTTCTGAATACAGATGCATGGAAGTTCATACCTTTCGCATAATCTACGCACAAAGAGTTCATCACGTTCAGCCTCTGTCCCGCGAAGCAAATGATTCACATGCACTACCTTTAAGGAGCACTGTAGTTTCGGCGACAGACGATTTAACACATCTAAAAGACATACGGAATCCGCTCCTCCGGACACTCCAACCAGAATCCTCTCTCCCTGATGGATCATATTATTTTTTAAGATATATTCTTCTATCTTCTTCAGCATCCTGATCTCCTCTTATCTCTGTCAAAGCATGTTTGATACCTGTTTTCACGAAAATCCCCATGAAAAACATCTATATTTTCTGAAACATTCCAAGAACAATGACTGTCATATCATCTTTCGGGCAGGATACTTCTCTCCCTACCGTAAGTTCCATAACCTCCGTAAGGATTTTCTCCGCCATTCCTTGTGGATTACCTGCAGGAATCTGTGCAATCATTTCCAGAAAATCCTTTTCTTTTTCCAAGGAAGGGATTGCTTCCAAAATCCCATCTGTTATCATGATAATATAATCACCAGCATACATCTTCTTGATACTGCAGTCAAAATCCACCTGGTTTAATACACCGATGGGAAGAGTCTCAGACTGGATAATCTCTACCCATCCATCCCGCTTAATAAAGGTCGCTACTGCTCCCAGTTTAATAAAATTGGCAATTCCCACAAGCGTGTCAATCACACACATATCAATTGTAACCGGTGCCCCCAGACCGTCATTGGCTGCCAATGCTGTATTAATCATCTCAATTGCTGCCGTCTCCGAAAATCCTGCCTTTACCGCCTCTTCCACCAATTCCAGTACCAGACTGCTTTCCTGATTGGCATCCAATCCTGAACCCATCCCGTCTGCCAGACTGACCAGGATTTTTCCTTTCGAAACCTCGTTAACAGAATAATTATCACCGGAAACCGTATTGCCTGCCTTATTACATCTTGCGACACCATGTACCACATGGAACCGCCCGGATTCCACAAAAGTATATTCATTAAAGATACCATTCAGCATAATTCTGTTATTATCAGAAGACTCAAAACCTCGTTCCGTTATGTCCGAAATAATCTCTGCGACTTCCCTTGTGGTAGGACACTTTCTTCTGGATGCCCGAATCACCACATGCAGTTCCCAATGACCGTCTCCACGCTCAATAACCCGGATGGAATCCATTCGGACTCCGCGCTTTTCCAATGCTTTATCCAGATTCTTCTTCATTTCCCCATCCAGTTCAACTTCCCTGCTAAACACACCTGTATATTCCAGCATCAGTCTTGCAACCTCTTTCAGTTGTACGATTACCGAATCCGCCAGTGGATTATTTCCGTGATGCCGCTTTGCAAGGTTTTCATAAATATCCGTAAGCTTTAAAAGCACACCTGCAGAAGATTCCAGATGTTCTCCTGTATACGCCAGATTATATTTTTCCACCAAAGATCTCTCCTTCTTATGAATTCCACTAACTTCACAATTATAGCGTGGAAAGCAGGAGAATTTTGTCAAAAAAAATCCCTGGCCGCAAAAAACTTTTCGACAAAAAAGACCTTGAATCATCAAGGTCTTCTAGTAGCGAGAAAGGGATTCGAACCCCCGACACCATGGGTATGAACCATGTGCTCTAGCCAACTGAGCTATCTCGCCATTTCATTTACATTTGTAAGGTGCCGCCGGCACTCACGAATGCAATTATATCGAATGTACATGGATTTGTCAACGAAAATCTTTCCCATTCCCTATCCCATTCCCTATCCCGGCATGGGATTGAAAAATCTCTTATTGCTCATTTGCCTTAAACACGATTTCATTCTTATAAATTAATCCAAACTTTTCTTTGGCAATTTCCTCAATATACTGTTTTGTCTGAATATATTTTTTCTTTTCTTCCAGCTTTTGTGTCCGTTCTTCCTCTTCTTCTATCAGCTGGTTGAGTTCTGCCTCTTTTACTGCATAATCGTTCAGTTTCTCCTGTAATGTTAATCCACGAATCCACGTCACAAGTGCAATGGTAATTACAACAGCAAAAATTGCCATATAACCCGTTATATTGAAAACACCCTTTTTCTTATGCTTCTTCGCCATTTTTACACCTTCTAACCATAATTCAACTATTATTTTTTATTGTAAATGATTTAATCAGCTTTTTCAATGCCTTTTTTATGACTTTTACTGGAAAATAGAGCACTAATGATACATATTTTACGAATACCGGTCCAATTGTACGGCTATACATGTAAGCTCCAATCACTTCTCCTGCTATTGCAAACCCCCTGATATTTCCAGCATTTTCCACAAAACACACCAAAAAGGTTATCATGCTGGCAAACATCCAGAAAAATATATCTTCCACCGCAATCCAAATTACACCATGGGGTATCAGCCTTCGAAAAATCCGAATACAGTCATAAATTACCGCAAGAGTAATTCCCGTGGTAACTACGACAGCAAGATACTGCAATTCCCATTGTACCAGTGTTCCCATCATTTAAACATCCTTGTAATAAATCCTTCTGTTTTCTTTGCATAACTGGATACCTCCGTATACGTCAGACTTTCTATCTGGCCTGTCAGGTCTATTTCTCCTTTTTCTACGGAAAGGCGTGTCACTTTCAAGTCTTGTCCTTTAATGGTAAGCATTCCCATTGATGTTTCAAGCAGGATTTCCTTTAAGTCAAAGGAAATAACATCCATGACTCCTGTTATGCTTCCCTTTTTCCGGTTTTCCATCAAAATTTTATGGTTTGCTGACATCATTTTCTGTCCCTGATTTTTTTCCTCCAAAATAAAACCTCCCATATCTCATAACCGTTTTATCCGGTTATTACAATATATTAGGAGGTTCTAAAAATATTCTATAAATATACAAACATATCTTTCGCATCATCCTTGCGGACCGTTTCTTTCACATCTGTCACCTGGACTTTTACCGCTTTCATTCCAAACTGTATTTCAATAATATCACCGGGTTTAATCTCCTGTGACGCTTTTGCTACTTTATCATTCACCATGACTCTCCCGGCATCACATGCATCATTTGCAACCGTTCTTCTTTTAATCAGTCTGGATACCTTTAAATATTTATCCAATCTCATTTCTTATGCATTCACCTGATCCTTTAATGCTTTTCCAGCCTTGAATTTCGGAACACTGCATGCCGGAATATTCATCTTTTTTCCGGTCAGCGGATTTCTTCCCTCTCTTGCATCTCTTTTCGAAACCTCAAAAGTTCCAAATCCAACCAGCTGTACCTTTTCCCCATTCTGAAGTTGTTCTGAAACTACATCCACGAAAGCCTTTAACGCGGATTCACTATCTTTCTTTGACAATTCCGTCTTTTCTGAAATTGCTGCAACCAACTCTGTCTTATTCATCCTCGTTTCCTCCAATTCATATTTTCTGCATTACCGCTACCCTTCCATATTCTTTATAAAGGTTTCAATCCTGTTTGTCAAGGTATTTTCTGCATCCTGGCATTTCTTTATTTCTTCCAGAAGTTCTTCTGCACCATCCGTTCTGCCATAATATTTTTCTGCCTTTTTGATAACTTTATAGGCTCTCATGACTGGCGGAAGTTCCTGCGGTATACGCGAAAGTTCCCCCACTTGTGTACTTTTCTTTGATTCCTTTTCCTTCTTCTTAATAGACTCCCACCGGCTTAAGCCTTCCTCCGGACTTTCTGCCGGTTTATCCTCTCCAAAAACATGTGGATGCCTACGTATCAGTTTTGCCGCCAGTTCATCCACAACCTCTTCAAAGGTAAACTCCTTTTCTTCCTCGGCAATCACAGAATGAAGAAGAACCTGAAGAAGCACATCTCCAAGTTCCTCCCTCAGATTCGGAATATCATGCTGATTGACCGCTTCAATCACTTCAAATGTTTCTTCAATCATACAGTCATGTATACTTTCATGCGTCTGTTTTCTGTCCCATGGGCATCCATCCGGTGCACGAAGTTTCTTTACAATTCGCATTAAATCTTCAAAATCATATTCCTCTTTTAAAAATGCTTCCCGTTCTTCTCTATCCACCGTTCTTCCTCTTTTCCCATATTGTATTTTATTTCATTTCATTTTATTATGATTCCATCTGTCTTCCCAGGAAACCGGCGGCCGAATCTGCCAGTTTTGCTTCTGTATCCCCCAGCTTTGTGCGGCTTTCCTTTGTTATAATTACCACAGAACCAATCGCATCGCCTTCACAGATAATCGGACTAATCACCTGCGAATGATATTCTTCAAGATCACCATTTACAATCGGAATAAACTTTTTATCATCCTTAATTGCCACAATACTTGTCCGGTTATCAATGGCATCCTCAAGCTGCTTGCTGATTGGCTTTGCTATCAGATCCTTTTTCGGGGCACCGGAAACCGCTATAATCTGGTCCCTGTCCGTAATACAAACCGTATGTCCTGTAGTCTGGGACAAAGAATCAGCATACTGTCTTGCAAATACTCCAAGTTCACCGATTGGTGAATATTTTTTTAAAATAATTTCGCCCTCCCGGTCCGTAAAGATTTCCAGTGGGTCGCCCTCCCGAATTCTTAAGGTTCTTCGAATCTCCTTGGGTACAACCACACGTCCCAGATCATCGATTCTTCTTACGATTCCAGTTGCTTTCATATAAAAAATTCCTCCATTTACATTTTCTGTTCTGCGATAGTATTATCTGTAAATAGTGGGATTTTATACCTAAATAAATTTCATTTCTTTTCTTTAAAATTAGACCAGCCCCATCACTCTCAATAGATACAGCCACGCAGTCAATGTAATGGAACAAAGAAATGTCGTTGCCACTACCACACTGGAAGTCAGTACACCCTTATGCCCCATGCTTCTTGCCATGACATAGCAGCTTGCCGTAGTCGGTGCACCAAGCATAATCAGGACTGCAACCAGTTTTTCCGTTGTAAAGCCCAGATAGATGGCAATTGGAAGAAAGATAGCCGGAAGAATCACCAGTTTGATAAGAGATGCCACCATTGTCGGTTTCATTTCTTTTAAGGCCTTTCTCCCCTCAAATCCGGCTCCAAGACCAAACAACGCAAGCGGAGATGCCACAACAGCAAAGTTGTTCACGGTTTTGCTAAGAATTGGCGGCATGGAAATTTGAAGCACTGATACAACCATGCCCAAAAAAATTCCCAGAATAATTGGATTAGTCAAAACTCCGATTACGGATTTTTTAATAGCTGCCCCCGCATCCTTTTCCCTGTCCGGTGAAGTAAACGTTAATAGTACAACTGCTGCCACGTTATAAAGCGGAACCGTTCCAATAATCATTAGCGGTGCCATTCCGGATGTTCCATATATATTTTGAATAAAAGCGATTCCCAGTACGGCGGCACTGCTACGGTATGCTGCCTGAATCAATTCTCCACTCTGACTCTTGTCACGATAAAAGAATTTGCAGCCCAGTCCGATGAGAAGAATGGAACAAAGCGTGGCCAAAAAGCAAAATACCACATATTTCATATCCCATACCTGATAAAAATTTGATGTTGCAATATCACGGAACACTAATGCCGGAAGTGTTATCTTAAAATTCACCGTATTCAGAACCTTGACAAAATGATCATCCACCATTTTTATCTGTTTTGCCAGATATCCGACTATCATAACCAGAAAAACAGGTACTGTTGCATTTAGACTAAATATCAGTTCTTCCATCCTCTTCTCCCTTCAATTCCTTAATATACTCCAGAATTTCAGAATCAACCTCTGGCTTTGAAGAATTTATCCCAGACGGAGCCATTTCATCCTGTTCATCTGCATCTGCCGCTTCACCCTCCAGTTGCGCAACAACCTGATTACGTCCACCACTCTTTGCCTGATACAGCTTATCATCCGCTTCTTTTATTATCTGGTCAATTGTCTTTTCTTTTGTTCCCTTTGCCACACCAAAAGACATGGTAATGTGTATCTGTTCCTCTCCATATTCCACATCTCTTTTTCGTATTTCTTCCAAGATTTCTTCTGTTTCTTCCGTTGCCCTGGTAATTGAATATCCTTTAAAGCCAAGAAGGAACTCTTCTCCACCCCATCGTGAAGCAAATCCTTTTCCTTTCATATGCTTCTTCAGGACCATTGCCACATATTTTAATACTTCATCTCCGGCATCATGTCCATATGTATCATTTACTTTTTTAAAGAAATCAATATCCCCAAGTACCAATACATATTTTTCATTTTCTTCCACAAGATTATGATGCATTCCACGGATTGCATTATTAGCGCTCCTGCGATTTTCAAGCTGAGTCAGGGTATCCAGTTCGATTAACTCCCGCAGAGACTTTTGCATTTCGGTTGCAGACTGACACATATCCGTGATTTCATCGCCTCTCTTCATCAGCTGATAATCAAAATCGGTCTTCAGGTTTCCCTGTGCGATTTCTTTCATGAAATTCTTAAGTTTGGTCAAGTCTCCAATCAGACCTCCCGCATAACGGATTGTTATAAAACCGGCAACTATCATGACAATTACCGCTATCAGTAAAATAGGCATGGTTGATGCCTGAACCATACGATTAACCTCATCTGCAGACTTTGCAACTTCTATCATTCCCACACATTTTCCATCCGAATTCACCAATGGAAGATAATAAGCAAAATATTTACTTTCACCAATTACCACACTGGGATAGAAATGTTTCTGTCCCTTTAAAAGAACATCCTTTTCCACGAGAGCATGACAAACTGTTCCCAGCATACGTTCTTCCCGCCCGTTTTTAATCGTCGTCAAAAAACGAATGTTTTCATGAAAAATACTGATTTCAAGTCCTGTATCCTCTTTTATGGCATCAATGTATTCTGAACGGTCATTTAAAATAGATTCACCCTTTACCAGGGTCAGAATCTTATCGCCATATTTCACATAATCTCCCGGGAACATAATATCCAGCATGTCATTTACTGCATACGCCATATTCGAAAGTTCACTTTCTGCCTCACGATACATTGCCCTCGTAAAACGCTGCATGGAAAAAAAGGTCACAATAATCCCCAATAGCAGAATCGGGAGAACCGCAACGCCTAACAGACTTTTTTTAAGACTCTTTTTCATTTTCATTAAAACACCTTCTTGTCGCCTGTTTTCTTGCAAAAAGAGGCCATCCTCACGACAGCCTCATTTCTTTGCTCTAAAATTTTCGATATCTCTTATATCGTTCCTCCACCAGACGTCTGGTATTTACCGCCTGATATTTATTCATAAAGTATGTAAATCCTTCATCCAGCTGTGCACACACTTCATCCATGTCACCCGCTGTTACCGGCTTGGACTCTTTGATAATCCGCTCAATGACATTCAAATCATGCAAGTCCTTTGCCGTAATCTTCATGACATTAGCCGCTTCATCCGCTCTGGAACCATCCTTCCACAAAATCGAAGCAAATCCTTCCGGAGAAAGAATGGAATAAATGGAATTTTCAAGCATCCACACTTCATCTGCAACACCCAGTGCCAATGCTCCTCCACTTCCGCCTTCACCTATCACCACAGAAAGAATCGGTGTCTTTAAGGAAGACATTTCAAAAAGATTTCTTGCAATGGCTTCACCCTGTCCCCGTTCTTCTGCTTCCTTACCCGGATAAGCACCAGACGTATCAATCAGACAGATAATCGGGCGATTAAACTTTTCTGCCTGTTTCATCAGACGAAGTGCCTTACGATATCCATCTGGAGACGGCATACCGAAATTCCTTTTCATGTTCTCTTCCAGAGAAATCTTTCCCTTCTGCTGGCAGATGACCGTAACCGGCTGTCCATGAAAATATGCAATTCCGCCTACAATTGCAGCATCATCCTTAAAATACCGGTCTCCATGAAATTCCATAAATCCCGTTAAAAGCTTGTTAATATAGTCCAGTCCTGTCGGTCTTTCCTTCATTCGTGCAATCTTTACCTTCTCTGCTGCCGTTAATGCATTATCACTTTCCACCATTGCCGGAAGTCCTGTCCGTATCATGGATTTAACGTTCTTCATCAGCAAATTCGTCTTTTCAGGCTGATGCATCTTCAAAATAGATGCCAGTGTACTTTTCAGTTCTTCTCTTCGGACAATCGCATCCACAAATCCATGTTCCACCTGGAACTCAGCTCTCTGGAAACCTTCCGGAAGCTTTTCACCAATGGTCTGTTCAATAACTCTTGGTCCTGCAAAACCAATCAGAGCACCCGGCTCTGCAAGAATAATGTCACCCAGCATTGCAAAACTCGCCGTAACACCACCGGTAGTTGGCTCTGTCAGAACACTTACATACAACAGTCCAGCTTCACTATGTTTCTTAATGGCAGCTGAAGTCTTTGCCATCTGCATTAAGGAAATGATACCTTCCTGCATTCTGGCACCACCGGAGCAACAGAAAATAATGATTGGAAGCTTCATTTCCGTGGCTCTTTCAACCGCACAGGTAATTTTCTCACCTACCACATGCCCCATGCTTGCCATCATGAATCGGCTGTCCATGACACAAATAGCTGTTGGAATGCCATCAATACGGCACTGTCCCGTAATTACTGCCTCACGCAGGTTACAGGTTGCATTTAAATTCAGGATTTTCTCTTCATAACCCTCAAAATTCAATGGATTTGCTATCAGAAAATCGCTGTCCCATTCCTTGAAGGAACGGATGTCTGCCACAAGAGAAATCCTTCTCTTGACGTGAAGTCTTAAATATGCGCCACATTCCGGGCAAATGGATAATGTCCTCTTTAATACCTCACTTGAAACAGACGCCTTACATTTCGGGCAGGTTCTTTGTGAAAGCGGTTGTGCCTTTTCGCCTTCACCGGTCACCTGCACTTTTTTACTTAATAGGTCCTTATACATTGTACTAAATCCCTCTTGGATACGAAGTATCCTGCCTTTCATAATTGGTACTTAAGTAATTAACTGTATATTAGACCCCGCATCTTCTATCATAATCTAAAATTTCAAATATGGCAATCTTTTTTTATTGCAGCTTATCTACTAATTCCATCAAATCCTCAAGAAACTCCAGGTCTCCTTCCGCACCGGCATATTTTTTTTGCGGCACATAGGTAAAAAAAGGCTGCGTCTCCACCGTAAATTTTAGTAGTCCATGATATTCTGCAACAATGTCCGGTATTCTCGCCACGTCAATCTTAGCCTGCGGATACATTCTGATTCTCACACCTTTTTTACCGCCTTTAATCTCTGTAACATACGCATTATGCGCCTTTGCCTTAAGAAGTGCAATACTTAACAGGTTCAAAGCCGAACGAGGAAGGTCTCCAAAACGATCAACCAGCTCATCTTCCATGTCCATCATCTCTTCCCTTGTTTCAATGGAAGCGATTCTCTTATAAACATCCAGCTTCTGGACCTCATTTTTGATATAGGAAGCCGGAATAAAAGCATCCATGGTCAAGTCTACCGTCGTTTCATAATCCTTGATTTCCTTCTCACCCTTCAGGGTAAGAATCGCCTCATTTAACATCTTACAGTAAAGGTCATAACCTACCGCTTCCATGTGCCCATGCTGTCTTGCTCCCAGTACATTTCCGGCTCCACGGATTTCCAAATCCTTCATGGCAATCTTAAAACCTGAGCCAAGTTCCGAAAACTCTTTAATGGCCTGCAGACGTTTTTCCGCAACCTCCTTAATCATTCGGTCCCGTTTATATAATAAAAATGCGTATGATGTCCTGCTGGAACGTCCAATTCGTCCACGTAGCTGGTAAAGTTGTGACAATCCAAACTTATCCGCATCATGAATAATCATGGTATTCACATTCGGTATGTCAAGTCCCGTTTCAATAATCGTGGTGGAAACCAGTACATCAATTTCGCCATTAATGAAATCATACATAACAGCTTCAAGACTTCTCTCATCCATCTGTCCATGAGCATATGCCACCCTTGCATCCGGAACAAGTTTCTGAACCTTTAATGCCATTTCATCAATATCCTGCACTCGATTGTATACATAATACACCTGTCCTTTTCGAGACAGTTCCCGATGAATTGCCTCCCGTACCATTTCTTCATTATATTCCGTCACAAAGGTCTGAATCGGAAGTCTGTCCTGTGGCGGCTCCTCCAGAACACTCATATCCCGGATTCCAACCAGGCTCATGTGTAGTGTCCTTGGAATCGGTGTTGCAGAAAGTGTCAGTACATCCACATTTTCCCGAAGCTTTTTAATCTTTTCCTTATGGGTAACCCCAAACCGCTGCTCCTCATCCACAATTAACAGACCCAGATTTTTAAACTCTACATCTGCCGACAAGACCCGATGGGTTCCGATTACAATATCCACCATTCCTTTTTTCAACCCGTCCAGCGCCTTTTTTATCTGTCTGCTGGTTCGAAACCTCGATAAAAGCTCAACTTTAACCGGAAAATCCTTCATCCTTTGTACAAAGGTATCATAATGCTGTCCGGCAAGAATGGTTGTCGGGCAGAGATACACCACCTGTTTTCCATCCTGAACGGCCTTAAAAGCAGCCCGAATTGCTATTTCCGTTTTTCCATAGCCTACATCACCGCAAATCAGACGATCCATGATTTTCGTGCTTTCCATGTCACGTTTTGTATCTTCGATAGCCTTTAACTGATCTTCCGTTTCCTCATATGGAAACATTTCCTCAAATTCCCGTTGCCACTGTGTATCCTCACTAAAGCAGAATCCGTCCGTCATCTGCCGTTTCGCATATAATGCAACCAAATCCTTTGCAATATCAGCAACTGCACCATGTACTTTACTTTTGGTCTTAGACCATTCCACACCACCAAGCTTGTTAAGCTTTGGTGCCTTTGCATCGGCACCGGCATATTTCTGAATCACATCCAGCTGCGTTGCCAGCACATAAAGAAATCCATTTCCATCGTACTCCAGCTTAATATAATCCTTCTCAATGCCATCCACTGACATTTTTTCAATTCCACGATATATTCCAAGTCCATGATCCTCATGAACTACATAGTCTCCCGGTACAAGGTCGTGAAAACTTGCTATGGCCTTTCCCTCATAAGTCTTATGATGTTTCCTTTTTTTCTTCTTCTGTCCAAAAATGTCACTTTCCGCAATCACAACAAACTTTTCATTAGGATACTCAAAACCACTTCTTATAGGACCATATGTCACCATTACCTGACCCTGCAGAAGTTCCTTATCAAAATCCTCCGAATAGAATGCATTGATTTCATAATCCAGAAAATCACTGCTGATTCGCTCCGCACGTGTACGTGAGCTGCAAACCAGAATAATTTTGTACTGATTCTTGCGATAACGCCGCACATCTTCAATCAGCATTTCAAACTTATTATTATAAGAGCTGATGCTTTTCACATGAACCATGTAATTTTTAAAAATATCCAGATAATGCGGCGTATAAGAAAGCGTCGAAAGAACAAGACATTTCCTGCTTCCAAGCTTTGCCATGATTTCCTTTTCGCTCCGAAGAATATCTGTCTGTCCCGGAAGAACATATCCCTTTTCCAAACGATGGCTCATACTCTCCCGAAATTCTGCTTCTACACCATCCATTTTTTCCGATATCCGATCCGGTTCATCCAGGATAAAGAAATCCTCCCTGTCAAAGTACTCCACAAAAGAAACCGTTGTTTTTGCAAGGTATCTTATATATTTTTCTGCCAGATGGCTCCCATCCTGTTCTCGGATGCCCTCAATCGCTTCGCCCGTAACCTTTTTCAGTCTTCCGGCTTCCTCAAAACAATTCTGTTCTTCCAGCTTATGAACCATGTCATCCAATTCTTTCTGAATATTTGCGATTCCTTCCTCCATCTGTTCGATTGAAAGTGGTGTCTCCGTCACCGGATAAATAGTCACCTTCTCGATTCTTTCAATTGAACGCTGGCTGGAAACATCAAATGTCCTGATAGAATCCACTTCATCATCCCATAATTCCACACGGACAGGGCATTCTCCGGTAAACGGAAAAATATCCAGGATTCCTCCCCGGATGGCAAACTGTCCCGCTGACTCCACCTGCCCGCACCGCTCATACCCAAGTTTTGCCAGTTTTCCCTTCCACTCTTCCAAATCCATAATATCGGTCTCCCCAATGGTCAGGATACAGGATTTCATGATTTCTGGTGCCATCAGATAATCTGCAAGTGCATCTATTGTAGTAACCACCGTAATATCTTCTTTTTCAAAAATCTCACGAATTGCCGTCATTCTCTGTTCAACAATCAGATTACTGTGTACATCTGCATTATAGAAGATAAAATCCTTGGCTGGATAATAAACCACATTTTTATCATAAAATCGATAATCTTCCAGAATACTCTTTGCCCTTGCCTCACTATAGGTAATAATGACCTTTCGGCATGGCTTTAATCCGCATGCAATTCCCCATGCAAAATGTGCCTTATCTGAATCTGCACATCCACTGACCATGACAGCCCCTTTTGCCTTTACAATATCACTCACTAACTTTTCATATTCTTTCCATTGTCTGACCGGTTCCAGAAATGCCTTCATTCTATTTTCCTCCAACGCCAATTGTCCGGGACCATCATGGCCCCGGATGTTTCACTTTCTATATTTTTCTTGATTCTCAAACGATTAATTAAACTGATTCATTGCAGTCTCAATCCCTTTGGTCAGCATGCATTCACAGGCCTTTACTGCTTTTTCAGTTTCCTCCGCTATCACCGGAAGTTCTTCTTTTGAAAAATGTCCCAGTACATAATCCGCCAGATCATATCCCTTCGGTTTATCTCCGACGCCACACTTAATCCGCCAGAATTCTTCACTATTTAAGTGTGCAATGATACTTTTAATGCCATTATGCCCTCCGGCACTTCCTTTCGGGCGAATCCGGATTTTCCCCGGCTCCAGACTGATATCATCAAATATTATAATAACATCCTGAGGTGTTACCTTGTAAAAATCCACAACCTCCCGGATGCACTCACCGCTTAAATTCATATAGGTCTGCGGTTTCACTAATACAACCTTTTCTCCTGCAATAACACCTTTTCCGCAAATTCCTTTATGCTTTTTAATATCCATGGAAATATTATACTCATCTGCAATCCGGTCTATTACAGTAAATCCGATATTATGCCTGGTTCCATCGTATTTTTTATCCGGATTGCCAAGCCCTGCAATTATTTTCATCTTCTATTCCCTATCCAATTATTTTACTATATGGTGCAATCTCTGAACCAGCATCCACTACAGCATCCTTAATATAGCAGAACGGCCCAATGATGCTGTCTGATTGAATAACGGATTTACCCAGAATAAACGTATCCGGATAAATAACCACATCATTTTCAATAACCACATCCGGTTCAATATACGTTGTTTCCGGATGAATCATTGTCACGCCCTCTGCCATCCACTTCTTATTTATGCGAAGCTTCATTACTTCTTCCGCATGTGCCAGCTGTATTCTTGAATTTACTCCCTCTATCTCCGTGGCATCTTCAACCGGCATCGCATCTACCTTAAGACCCTTATCCTTAATAATCATCAGGGTGTCCGGAAGATAATATTCACCCTGTGCATTATCATTGGTTATCAAATCCAATGCTTCATAAAGCTCTGCCGAATCAAACACATACATACCGGAATTGACTTCATTACACAGTCTTTCCTCTTCTGTAGCATCCTTATGTTCCACACTCTTTATAAAACTGCCATCCAGATTACGGATAATTCTTCCATATCCTGCAGGGTTGTCAATTTGAGCAGAAAGAACCGTAATTGCATTTCCGGCAAACCTGTGGGCATTCACAAGTTGTTTTAAGGTTTCTCCCGTAATGAGCGGTGTATCACCAAAAAGAATCAGGGTTTCTCCTTCTTTTCCGATAAACTCCCTTGCACACTTTACCGCATGCCCGGTTCCTAACTGTCTGTCCTGCGTCACAAAAGTTACACCTTCCGGATTATGTGCCAGAATTTCTTTCCGCACAACCTCCGCGCCGTGTCCTACCACAACACACACTTCATCCGCCCCGGCTTTTCTTGCCGCCGTAATGGCATGCTCCACCATGGTCTTTCCCATCACCTGATGTACAACTTTTGGAAGTTTGGATTTCATTCTTGTTCCCTGGCCGGCCGCCAGAATTACAGCTTTTAACATCTTAATATCCCTCCGGATTATTCTTCTGCCATCTCCACGAATCTTCACACATTTCTTTCAGGTCACGCTCTGCAACCCAGCCAAGCTCCTTCTTTGCAAGTGACGCATCCGAATAACAGGTTGCTATGTCCCCTGCGCGCCTTGGTTTAATTACATATGGAATCTTGACTCCGGACGCTGCCTCAAAATTCTTGACAATATCCAGTACACTATAGCCTTTTCCTGTTCCGAGGTTATAAATTTTAAGGCCCGGATTTTCAGACAACTTCTCAATTGCCTTTACATGACCAATGGCAAGGTCTACCACATGAATATAATCCCTCACTCCAGTTCCATCCGGAGTATCATAATCATTTCCGAAAACACCAAGTTCCTTTAATTTTCCAACTGCCACCTGTGTAATATATGGCATCAGATTATTTGGAATACCATTCGGATTTTCACCAATGGTACCGCTCTTATGTGCTCCAATCGGATTAAAATATCTTAACAGAATCACATTCCATTCCTTATCCGCATACTGCAAATCTGTCAGAATCTGCTCCAACATGGATTTCGTCCAGCCATAAGGATTTGTACACTGTCCCTTTGGACATTCTTCCGTAATCGGCACAAAAGCCGGATTTCCATAAACAGTCGCCGATGAAGAAAATACAATATTCTTTACGCCATGCTTTCTCATGACATCCAAAAGTGTAAGTGTTCCGGAGATATTGTTGGTATAGTATTCCAAAGGCTTCACAACAGATTCTCCAACCGCCTTAAGCCCTGCAAAATGGATACAGGAATCAATACTCTCCTTCTCAAATACTTCATCAAGACCTTTGGCATCCTGAATATCAACCTTATAAAACTTCACCTTTTTCCCCGTAATGGCTTCAACCCTGTCAATTACCTTTTCGCTGGCATTCACAAGATTGTCTACCACAACTACTTCATATCCTGCATTCTGAAGTTCTACCACCGTATGGCTGCCAATATATCCGGCACCACCTGTTACAAGAATTGCCATAACCAATACCTCCTGTTTGAATTTTATTTTACTCCGTAACCCTTTTTAATAATTACATCTACAACCTGATTCACATACTGCTCACAGATTTCGTCTGTTCCTGCCTCCACCATGACACGCACCAGAGGTTCTGTACCACTTTCACGAACCAGAATTCTTCCATCATTTCCAAGAGCATCTGCTACTGCCTGAACCGCAGCCTTGACATCCGGATCATTCTGCGCTGCTGTCTTATCTGTCACACGCACATTTTTAAGAAGCTGTGGATAAATCTTAACCGGCTCTGCAAGCTCAGAAAGTGTCTTCTCCTTTGCAAGCATAACCTCCATCATCTTTAATGCCGTAATAATGCCATCTCCTGTTGATGCATATTTACTGAAAATAATATGTCCGGACTGCTCTCCTCCGATTCGGTGTCCATTGGCCTGCATGTTCTCATAAACATATTTATCCCCGACAGCAGTTTTCTCGTAATTAATTCCTGCCGCATCAAAAGCCTTATACAGACCAAAATTAGACATTACTGTGGTAACCACCGTATTATTTAGAAGTTTTCCACGTTCCTTCATGTAACAGCCATAAATGTAAAGAATCAAGTCACCATTTACCACATTTCCCTTTTCATCCACACACAGACACCTGTCTGCATCTCCATCAAAGGCAAAACCTGCATCCAGTCCTTTCTCCCGAACCAGTTCCTGCAGACTTTCAATATGCGTGGAACCACAGTTTGTATTAATATTCGTTCCATTTGGCTCATTATGAATCACATAGGTCTTTGCCCCCAATGCATCAAATACGCTCTTTGCAACTGAAGACGCACTTCCGTTGGCACAATCCAGGCCAATTTTCTTTCCCTTAAAGGAATATACTGCAAGAGAAATCAAGTAACCCATGTAACGGTTTCGTCCTGCCACATAATCCACCGTACAGCCAATATGCTCTTTCAATGCAAATGGAATCTCACCGGAATTTCCATCCAGATATTCTTCTATCTTCTCAATAACCGATTCTTCCATTTTTTCACCACGGTCATTAATCAGCTTAATTCCATTATCATAGAACGGATTATGACTTGCTGAAATCATGATGCCACAGTCAAAATCTTCTGTCCTTACTACATAAGACACACTTGGTGTTGTCGTCACATGCAAAAGATACGCATCCGCTCCTGATGCCGTAAGTCCTGCAACCAATGAATATTCAAACATATAACTGGAACGTCTGGTATCCTTTCCAATCACTACCTTACACTTACGTTCCTGTCCAAAATACCATCCAATAAACCGACCTACCTTATAAGCGTGCTCTACCGTTAAATTAACATTTGCCTCTCCACGGAATCCATCCGTTCCAAAATATTTACCCATAACCTACCATCCTTATTTGATTATAAAAATCTGCTCCCTATAATCAAATTATTTTAATCGCTTCATTATACCATAACCTTTGTAACTTTAAAAGGGCTTTGTGACAATCCTGCCACAAAGCCCTGAAAATTACGTATGATTCACTTCATGAATTGCTTTCTTAATTTAATCCAAATCTTTCAAGAATTTCCTTAAATTCTTCCGATTCCGTGAAGCCCGCAAGAATTGTTTCCCGATCCTGCTCTCCCGTCACAAGAGTATTCACCCATCCTTCGAGTCCTACCGGATCTGCCTCACGTCCAAAGAAGGTACGATACAGAACCTTTACATACTCTGTGTTATCCAGATTCTTATCTAAGAATTCCCCTGAGAAGAAGAAACCGTTTCCGGCAACCTCACGCGGTGAATTCTCACCGGTAATAATCGCCTTACACCATGCTTCCAGACCTTCTTCATCAAATCCTCTTCCAAGTGCCATGGTATAACATCTTGCAACAAACTTTGTAATATCTGCATTCTGATTTCTATAAAGCTTTAATACCTCAGCAAAAGCATCAACACTTTCCGGATCCCCGACCAGAATACCATACTGTTCGCAGATTCCCCTGAACTCATCAGACATGACAAAACCTTCAAATACTTTTTCTCTTGTCACACCTGCTTCCAGCTGTGATCCCCACGCTTCTAATCCACCGGCATCTGCTTCTCTGTCCATGAATGTACGATACAGCATCTTTATGTAATCCTCGTCAGAAAGTCCCATACCTTTACATTCTTCACTATTGACAAAACCAAATCCAATATCCACACCACTGGATTCATGAGCAACAAGTGCTGATACCCAGGAATTCAGGCCATTAGAGTCTGCTTCTCTTCCTAATGTAAGTGCGTAAAGTCTCTTTACAAAATTCTGTACCATAGTTGTCTCATTAATGGTAACGTCAAACTCAACATCTGCATTGGCATCCCTGAACTGGCTCTCAATCTTATTGATAAGTTCCTGTGCATTTGGGTTGTCATTAACAATAATGTTAACCTTCTTTACTATGTTTGAACCAAATGTTGGATACGGCTTATTTGTCGGAGGTTCCTGTATCTCAGTTACTGTGGATGGAATCACAATGGTGACCTCTAAATCTTCCGCATTACCAAAATGATACAATAATCCATGTGGAAGAGATGTGCATCCATACTCAAATTCAATTTTTTTCAGATTTTTACAAATCGTAAATGGTCCATGGAATAACGAAGTCGTTTCATTCTTAGCAACCCAGACCGTATTAATCTTTGCGGGAATCACTACCGAACTGATGGACCATCCTCCAAAAGATCCTGCTCCAATATTCTGAAGTGTCTCTGGAAGCGCCAGTTCATTCACACTACTTAAATTATAAAATGCCCAGTTGCCAATCTTTGTGATTTCCGAATTATCAATACTGAATTCCGTAACATCCGAACAACCTGAGAAAACAGAATCTCCAATAGTCTTACATTTTCCTTCCAATTTGATGGATGTAAGCGGACAGCCTAAAAATGCCTGATTTCCAATAGAATCACAATTAAGTAAATCAACTTTCTTTACATTTGTTCCAATAAACGCCTCATTACCAATTGTCACCTTTTCAGTATCACGTAATACTACAGGAATATCCATTCGATTACAATAGAAAAACGCCTTTGCATCAATCTTAGTAACTGCTCCAAACTTTCCAGTAAATGGGAGCTGCGAAAGTTGTTCAAAACATGAACTGCCAAATTCTTTAACATTAGAAATGTTAATCGCATTCTTCATGGATGTACAACCAAAAAATGCTTTTGAACCAATTTTTTCTACATTCGCAAACGAATCATTTTCTGCATACATTGCACAATTCTGGAACGCAGATGCACCAATTTCCGTAATATTTTTTGACAAATTTATCGTTTCCAAAGCAGTACATTCACTAAATAATGTACTAGGGATAGTCGTTCCTAAGAAGGAAGCTTCCTTCAGATATGCTGCCCCCTTAAATGGAGTTGAAGCCTTCTGAAGACTTACAGGCAACTCAACTTTCCCTACAGCAGTACCACTGATAATAGTCGAACCCAGTTCTACTAATTCTTCGCCAAATGTAATTTTACTAACATTTTTACAACCTGCAAATGCATTCGCACCAATTTTAGTAGCACTTGTTAGATTCAGGTCCATGTTAAGTCCACTATTCTGAAATACAGAATTTCCGAAGATTGTCACATTCTCCAAATAGTTAACCACACTCAGTGATGTTGTATTAGCAAAAGCACTATTGCCTATTTCTGTCACAGTAGATGGATAAGTTACACTTGTTAATGCTTTTGCACCTGAAAAGATATTCTCCGGTATTGTCGTTCTTTCTCCCTGAAAACTTGCGCTCTTCAGTTTTGACTCTACACCAGAAATTTCAGAAAACGGACCTGGTGATGTACATTTTACAAGTGATGATGGAATATCTATTGTGGTAATCGCTGTTGCTGAAAATGCTCCTCCCCACAATTCTGTCAATCCACTCGGTAATACAACATTTTTTAATAAAATACATTTTTTAAATGCTGAACTTTCAATAACTGTAATGCTTTCCTTAAATTCAAAGTTTTCTAGGCTTTCACAATTTTCAAAAGCACTAGCCCCAATCTTGGTTACTGTATCTGGATATGTTACTTTCTTAAGCATTTTTGCATTAATCAGTGCTCTCTGCGGAATTGAAGTAAACTTGTCTGCAAATTCCACCTCTTCGATATAACTATTCGTAAATGTTCCTGCATTATCAAATGTCACAGTTCCATTTGCAAAATAAGGAAAATAGAACTTTTTAAGACTGGTACATCCATCAAAAATATTTTTACCATAACTATTCAGACGATTTGCAGATGTATTCGTCGTATCAATCGTAACACTCCGAAGAGCCGTACAACCCTGAAATGCATAATTGTTAATCTTTCCAATTGTCTTCGGCAGAATAATCGTCTGCAGCTTATTTTCTGTTTCTCCTGCTTTGGCATCAACCGCAAAAGCCTTTTCTCCAATTGCCTCAATAGCAAGACCATAAAGCCCATCAAAATTCTGTGAACCTTCTGTCGGATATGGAAGTGTCACCGCAACAATATCTGCTACTCCCTCCTTATAGACCACATCAGAGACAACGTAACATCCGATATCTTTCTGCAGAATAATCGCTACATCCGAATAACTCTTCCCAGTTGCCCACTTTATTCCTGAACCCGCTGAATTTCCCTCTCCAATCGGTTTTCCCGTTCTATCCAGGAAAATATAGTTTGGTTCCGAAGCAGCCTTAACCTTGGTTCCGGTTGCCAGAACAATTCCCACTAAGGCCATTACAATAACTGTTGATTTTAATATTTTTTTCAATATCTTCCCCATTGCATTTGTCCTTTCTTTTTATTGTATACAATTTGTTGCATACTTTTTGTATATACTATTTATTTTATCTTATTCCCTATTATTTTCCAATCTTTTTTTTTGATTTATCCGTTTTAAACAAAAATAATTGCTTATCTTGTAAATTATCAACAAAAGAAGGATGGATACTAATCCAACTTTAGTATCCATCCATAAGCATTTTCATATTCCGTCCACATGACATCAAACTCTGGTTTATAATCTTCATACGGACCATTGTAGTTCTTTTCCACAAAAATATATTCTACTCCACGTTTCTCCAATTCTTCACGAATATTAAACGATGGGTAATCCTTATCATTCAATTCCTCAAGATGATCCTTTGGATTCTGTCCGGTCAGATAATAATAATATTCCTTTAGATATCTCAGTTCTTCTCCGAAATATGGTATAAACGTATCTTCCCGCTTAGAGATTTCAAAAACCTTATTGTAAATAGTCTGCATCTCTTTATTCACATTTCCGCCAAAATCCAGCATTTCCTGATTATGATTATAAACGCTGAATATCTGGGAAGACATGGATTCCGGCCAAAGCCATTCATGCTGTTCCACCAGTTTTTTCTCTGCCCCGCTGATAAAAATCAGTCCATAGCAGAATACCGAGAAGAAATATGCCGTAATATATCTTCTCCCTTCTCCCTGCAGCATGGTAACCAGACGTAATGCCGTACCCATGAGCAATAACCATATAAGAAAATGCATTTTATAAAAATAATAGCTTCCTATCTTTCCGTTCAATATGCACGAAAGCATCCATCCCGAAAAAACAACAGATGACAAAAGCATCCAAAGTGTCACATCATTTTTCCTGTGACGAATTACCTGAATGATATATAGCACTAATGGAAAAATCAGAACCAGAAAATTCGAATATGGTTCCCTGTAAATGCTTCCATCCAGAATCATGCCATCATCATTGACAAATTGCTGAATCATGTTCAGGAATACATACTTATACCCCAGAACAATTCCTGCCACCAGAACTAATGTGCCAATTAAAAAACGCATTTTTTTGTTCTGCCTTAAAAATTTACAATCCTTCTGAAAAACTGTTCCAAAACTTCTTCCTGTTTTTGCGGCCTGAATCCATACCACCACACATGCCAAAAGCATGAAAACTACCACAACAGCCAGCGCAATGAGAAGCACCGGCCAGAACTTCTTCCAGTAATGCTCTGCAATATAGCGTACACACAGACATCCCGGAACTGCAAAGCCGAAAATTGCCGTCAACAGAGAATGAGCAGAAAACAAACGTCTTTTTTTCTTAAAATCAATAACAAAAAAGATTAATTCTGACACCAGCACTACCGGAGCAAACTGTGTATATGACAGACATACGGATGTATTCGCAAGCATCAGCAGAAATGTAACCATTTCAAAAGACAATTCCTTATACTCAATCCGCTGAAAAAGCCACAGTACAAAAGTAATCATCAGCACACCGGCTCCCAGATATTCAAACCCATATAACATATTGGTTAATGGATATCCAAGAAAATACATGACCGTAAATCCATAACATGCCAATAGTGAATATCTTCCATTCACAAATTTACGTACCCATGCCCAGAACATTGAACCCTGGAGGAATAACAGCAGAACATCGCCCATCATGAATGCCCTATGCCAGTTTGCTTCCTTAATAAAGGGATCCAGGAACTTTATAATCACCATGTCCAGAAGATACATTACATATTTTCCGCGTGTAATCATTCCGGTAGCAATTAAGTCTTTTGTATAAGCAAAATGGCGCACGGAATCATCGGAACCATACGCAAACAAATCCAGTCTGATTCCGTATCTTCTAAAAGCAATCATAACAGAAAGTGCCGCAAGAAGAACGATGATAAATACATCTTTCCATTTCACAAAGTACTCCTGTAAACGTTTGCGGCTGAATATATATCCAACCCCAATACCTGTCATGATAAAATTAATCGCAGAAATCGTAAACAGACTAATCTTGACTCCTGCCAGATTGAACACTCCGGCAAAGAAAACCCATGCACAAATAAGCGTAACAATCGATACCGTCAGCCATGTCACACCATTTAATCTGCCTTTTTTCTTTGGGACACACATTAATATTACACATGCAATGATGGTTGTAATAAGAAATAAAATTGATCCAAACATCTTCTACAAATACTCTTTCCTGTTGTCCGCCTTTAGCTGATCAACAATTTTCTTAACATCCTGTACACGGTCCTTACTGCATACCATAATACTATCTGCTGTTTCCACAACTACCACATTATCCAGTCCAAGCGTGGTAACAAGCTTCTTACTAGAATATACCACACTATTGGTAGTGTCTATAGTAATACAGTCTCCCACGACAACATTCCCATCTGCATCTTCCTCATGCATCACCTTAAGCATATCAAAGCTTCCAACATCGTTCCAGCCAAATTCACCAGGAACCACCATGACATCCTCTGACTGTTCCATGATTCCATAGTCAATGGAAATGCTTTTAATCTGAGGATATACCTCGTTAATCACATCCTGTTCTTCTGGTTTCTGCATGGCATTCCCTATCTTTACGATGTCTGCATATATTTCCGGAAGAAATCTTTCAAAATTCTTCAGTATGACCGATGCTTTCCAGATAAACATGCCACTATTCCATGCGTAACTGCCTGATGCCACATATTCCTTTGCCGTGGCAAGATCCGGTTTTTCCTTAAATTCTTCCACTTTCTTTGCATCACCAGCATCCTTCACATCATATTTGATATAGCCATATCCGGTTGAAGGAAATGTAGGTGTAATTCCAACAGTCACCAGCTTATCTGAATTTTCTGCTTCCTTTACTGCAACAGAAAGTACTCTTGTAAACTCCTCAACATTCTTGATAAATGCATCCGAAGGAGTAATGACCATGATTCCATCACCATACTTTTTCAGAATCTCCATTGCCGCATAGCCAATACATGCTGCCGTATTCCTTGCAGAAGGCTCTGCCAGAATGTGATTTTCCTGAATTCTTCCCCTGGTAACCTCCTTCATGGCAGCAGCCTGCGTTTTATTCGTTACAATAAAGATATCGTCTTTATTGGCAGTTCTCGCCAGCCTGTCAATTGTTTCGTTTACCATGACTTCTTTCCCGCTTAGATTCAGAAGTTGCTTTGGTCTTTCCTGTCTTGATAAAGGCCAGAATCTTGTTCCGCCGCCGCCTGCCATGATTACTCCGTAAATTTTCATAATACTGTCCTCCTACTTGTATCATTAAATGTGTGTCACTATAATCTCACATGTGCCGGAAATCTTAATAATATTTTTATATGCCGGAATAAAGAAGCTGTCACCACGTTTAAACTCCATAGACTGCTTTTCATCGCTAATCTCACCGCTTCCTTCCACTATCATGATGGAACGGAAGGACGTCTCATCAATCGGAAGACGCAGTTCCTCTTTCACGGTATATTTATTACACTCGAAATATTTGCATTGCACCAGTAATCTTTTTTCATTACCAGCAGCATCATATGTTGCTTCCGTCTCTGCTAATTCATCCGGAACATCCATTCTTACCACATCAATTGCCTTATCCACATGAAGCTGACGAGGATTGCCAAACTTATCCCTACGGTCATAATCATACATACGGTAAGTACAGTTTGAACTCTGCTGGATTTCACAAATCAAAATTCCTCCACAGATTGCATGGATGGTACCGGCTTTCACATAAAACACGTCGCCCTTTTTAACATATACTTTATTCAATACCTCAAGAATTGTATTGTTTGCAATGCGCTCCCGTATCTCTTCCTTCGGGATATTCCCCTTGGTTCCATAATAAATGAACGCCCCTTCATCGCAATCCATGATATACCACATTTCATTCTTACCATATTCGCCTTCATTTTTCAAGGCATATTCATCATCCGGATGAATCTGAATGGACAGCGGATTTGCTGCATCAATAAACTTTATAAGAATCGGAAAACGGTCATAATGCTGGCATTTCCATCCTAATGCCTCTTTTCCAATCGCTTCCAGATAATCATTAAAATACATTCCTTCATATCTTCCGCTTGCCACCCGGCTTACGCCATCCGCATGCGCCGACAGTTCCCAGCTTTCTGCGATAATATCCCAGTCACAGGATTTTCCAAGTTCATCACGAATTCGTGTTCCTCCCCACAAATAATCCTTAAATGCAGGGTTGAGCCGGATGAATCCTTCCTGCTCACTT
>CAMEUH010000006.1 GCA_945938055.1 uncultured Eubacteriaceae bacterium
TGATTTCCAGGACCCTGTGGAATTGATTCCGAGGTTTGTGGAAGAGTGGGAAAAAGGACACAAGATTGTCAGCGGTGTGAAAACCAGCAGTCAGGAAAATCGATTTATTTACTTTCTACGGACAGTATATTACAAGGTTATCAAGAATATGTCTTCCACGCAGATGATTGAGCATTTTACGGGATTTGGTCTGTATGACAAGACGTTTATCAATCTTTTGCGCCAGTTAGATGATCCGATTCCGTTTATCCGGGGAATTGTGGCAGAATACGGACACGGGTTTAACCGGATTGAGGTTGAGTATGAGCAGCAAAAGAGAAGAGCGGGAAAGACACACAATAATTTTTACAGTTTATATGATGCAGCAATGCTGAGTTTTACGTCGTATACCAAGGTGGGACTTCGTCTGGCGACGTTTCTTGGCTTCGGAGCTTCTGCAGTCAGTCTTCTGATTGCACTATTTTATCTGATTTATAAGGTGACACACTGGTATACATTTCAGGCAGGTAATGCTCCGATGGTAATAGGTATCTTCTTTCTGGGTTCCATTCAGTTGTTTTTTATTGGATTATTAGGAGAATATATCTTAAATATTAATACCCGTGTGATTCACAGACCTCTGGTTGTAGAAGAAAAGAGACTTAATTTTGACACGGAAGACACGGCGGAATCGGGAAAAAAGGAAGATACGCCATAAAGGGATAGAGGAGTAAGAATTTGAAGAAGGTCATTACGTATGGTTCTTTTGATTTGTTTCATGAAGGACATTACAATATCTTAAAACGTGCCAAGGCACTGGGGGATTATCTGATTGTAGGAGTTACCACGGAACAGTATGATGAGTCTCGTGGTAAATTAAATATTGTGGATTCTCTGGATAAGAGAATTGAAAATGTACGAAAAACCGGATTCGCAGATGAAATCATTGTGGAAGATCATCCGGGACAGAAGGTAGAAGATGTACAGAAATATGGCATTGATATTTTTACCGTGGGTTCTGACTGGACAGGCGTCTTTGATTTCATGAAACAGTTCTGCGAGGTTGTGTATCTGGAGCGTACCAAGAATGTATCGTCTACCATACTGCGTACGCAGAATTATCCGATTATCCGGATTGGTGTCATCGGAACCGGAAGAATTGCCGTCCGCTTTGTGCCGGAAGCAAAGTACGTTAGTGGTGTCATTGTCAATAGTGTATATAATGTTAATCTGGAGAGCGCAAAGGAGTTCGGTGAAAAGTTTGAACTGGATCTTTATACGGATAATCTGGAGGAGTTCTTTGAAAATGTGGATGCCGTGTATGTGGCATCTCCTCATGAAACGCATTATGAATATGCGAAAATGGCGTTGGAACGTGGTAAGCACGTCTTATGTGAGAAACCGCTTGCTTTTAGGAAGACCGATGCAGAGGAATTGTTTCGCATTGCACATGAGCATGGATGTGTTCTTCTGGAGGCAATTAAGACAGCATACTGTCCGGGCTTTGTACAGATGATGGGAATTGCAAAGAGTGGTGTCATTGGGAATATATGTGATGTGGAAGCTTGCTTTACCAGACTTACGGCACCGGAAATGCGTGAAAGGAAAGATGTCCTCTACGGTGGCGGCTTTACGGAATTTGGAAGCCATACCCTGCTTCCTATCATGAAACTGATGGGAACCAACTATAAAGAAGTTCGTTTTGACAGTGTTCTGGATGAAAAAGGAATCGATTTGTATACCAAGGCTTCTTTCGTGTATGAACATGGAATGGCACTCTCAAAGAGCGGCGTGGGTGTAAAGTCAGAAGGACAGCTTGTGATTTCCGGTACGAAAGGATACATTCTTGCAGAATCGCCGTGGTGGCTGACCCAGTATTTTGAAGTACGTTTTGAGGATCCATCCAAGAAGGACCGGTATTTTACCAAGTTCTTAGGGCAGGGATTACGATATGAGGTTAGCGATTTTGCGTATATGATACAGGGACATCGCGGAAGATCCTTTAAATTCACGGAAGAGGAATCCATTGCCATGGCAGGTGTCATGGAAAAATTCCTGGCTAAGAGAGAAAGAGAACGCCTGGAAAAACAGGCTGAAATAGGAGGCTGATTATGAAAATATGGGCGCATCGGGGATGTTCTTACCGTTATCCGGAGAATACGTTATCATCCTTTCAGGCAGCATGCGAATATGACGAAACCGTAGACCGGACTACCGATGGAACCGGTTCTGTAAAGGACATGACGGTAGCAGAACTGAAAGAACTTCATATTGTTGCAAATAAAGAGAGTGGACTTGACTTTGAGACCATCCCAACCATGAGGGAGGTTTTTGGACTGCTTTCTCCGATATGTAAGGACAGAGGGCTTCTCATTAATATTGAACTGAAAAACAGCGAGGTACGATATGAAGGAATGGAAGAGCAGATTCTTGCCATGGTACATGAGTTTGGTCTGGAACCATATATTATTTATTCTTCTTTTAATCCGGATTCATTGCGTGTTTTGAAAGAACTGGATTCGTCTGTACAGACGGGGACTTTAAAAAGCAGTCTGGCAGATTGCATGAATGTGGCAAAAACAGTTTCGGTGGATGCCTTGCATCCTTGTATCAAACGACTGGATGTAGAGAATCTGAAAGAAATAAACCGATTGCCGGTAAGGGCATGGAATATCAGACAGTATGAACCATTTTTCCCGGAAACGAGAGAGATAGAGGTTCAGAATGTAGTGGAGCTTGAAGACATGGGTATTACGGATATCTTTACGAATGCACCGGAACTGTATGTGAAAAAACATGATAAGGGGGAAGCATGAAACCAATACGATTGGACTATTCCGGACGGATTAATGGAGAAAATGGATTCGCAGATGGTGCTCATAAGGGTTTTCGCATGAGTTATCGTTTTAATAAGGTCGTGGCAGGAAGTATTCTGCACTGGAAGAGCAGAGAATATTTTTATCAGATTTTCATGTATTCCCTTGAAACGGAAAGAAGACTGATTTACAGCTATTGTTATCAGGATGAAGAAAACTGGGCACAGTTTTGTCCGGAAAAATGTGTGATGGAATGGCAGCAGGAAGATTATGTTTTTAAAGAAGACGGTTATTTCCGATTACTGGTGGGAAAGGCGGATGGAAGTCCAATTGAGGGTCCCCTGAAGGAAGAAGAACTTTTCTCAATGGAATGGGTAGAAGAGCCTCCATACGTATGGCCGACGTATTTCAGGGAAGAGTGTGAGAAGACAGTAGAAACTGTTAGAAAAATTCAGGACGAGAAATCACTTTCACTGATGGTTTTAACGGACAGCCATTATGTCATTAACGGAACGTGGCAGGATACTGCCATGAACGTACAAAAAACGGCAGAAAAAATTACACTGGATGGTGTGATACATCTGGGGGATTTGACGGATGGAATGACGCCGGAGACAATTACAAAGGAATATTCCGGTATTATCATGGATGATTTGGCGAAGACAGGGAGACCTGTCTATTTGTGTTTAGGGAATCATGATTCCAACTACTTTAAGGGAAATCCGGAAAGAATGAGTGAGGAAGAGTGCAGCAGGTGGTATCTGAAACAAAATGAGTCGTATTATTATGTGGATTTGCCGGAAAAACGGGTAAGGATGTATTTTCTCTTCTCCTTTGACCAGAGTGAAGAGATTCGTTATGGGTTTCCTGCAAAGGAGGTCGCCTGGGTGAAAGAAACCCTGGAAACGGTTCCGGAGGGATTTAAGGTTCTGATTTTTTCGCACGTGCCGCCACTGCCACAGATTCACTACTGGAGCGATGCAATCCGTAATGGAGAGGAACTGATGAAAGTACTTACAGACTGGCATCTGGCACACGAAAACGGAGTACTGGCATTTGTGCACGGACATAATCATGCAGAGCAGATTTATACGGAATGCGCCTTTCCGATTGTTTCACTGGGCTGCAATAAGCTGGAGGATTTTAAGGATAAGAAGCCGGAGGGCTCGTATACCTGTGACCGGTTAAGAAATACCGTTACACAGGATTTGTGGGATGTGATGGTGGTACATCCGGAAGAGGGAACAGTAGATTTTGTCCGGTTTGGAGCAGGAGAGGACCGGCATATCGGACAAAACCGGCAGAATATACAATAAATGAATCTGAAAAGATTGAGTGAAGGAAAGAAATATGATAGAATTAGACCAGAATACATTGCGCAGGCTGCAGATGACGGAACTGGAATTACTGGAAGAGGTTGACCGCATCTGTAAAAAATGTGACATTCATTACAACATTATAGCGGGGACGCTTCTTGGAGCAGTACGCCATGGCGGCTTTATTCCATGGGATGATGATGCGGATGTGGCACTTTTACGTCCGGAATATGAGAAATTTTGTAAAGCTTGTGAAACGGAGCTGGATACGGACCGTTTCTATTTTCAGGATCACCGGAATACGCCGGGATACCGCTGGGGCTATGGAAAACTTCGCCGTAAGGAAACGCTTTTCTTGAGAGAACATCAGGAACACATGCCATATGAGCAGGGAGTCTTTATTGATGTATTTCCGTTGGATTATGTGCCGGATAGTCATGTCATGCGTAGTATCTGTAATTTTAAGTGTTTTTTGTACCGGAAGTTTTTCTGGTCTGAAGTTGGAAGAATCGCAGATAAGAGCGCATTTAAGAAAAAGCTTTATGGCATCATGAGTAGAGTGCCGGAGTCAAGGCTCAAGAAAAGTTTTAATCGTTATATTGAGAAAAGAAACAAGAAAAAGACGGACTGGGTCCGTATTCTTACCTTCCCGACACCCAATAAGGAATACGGATATCGTACCCGGTGGTATGAGGAATCAGCAGATATTGATTTTGAAGGGGTAACCTTCCAGGGAATCAAGGATTATGACGGATATCTGTCGTTTAAATTTGGGGATTACATGGAACTTCCGCCGGAGGATAAGAGGAAGGTGCATCCGGTGAGTGATATCAGGGTGTAGGAAGGCAAGATTAAGAAGGTGGAAGCAGGCAGATAGTTTGCAGAATGTGTATATAACAGAAGGATTCAGAATATGAAAGGTCATTATAGGACAATTGAAATTGACGAATTGAAGACAAAATATGATCAGAATAACTATAATGTTGTTGTTTTCGGCACGTTGGAATTCGGTGAAAGAGTAAAAAATGGACTGGAAGGTTTTGGAATAAGGGTATCGTATTTTGCTGATAATAACACAGAGAAGCAGCATCACATATTTGCGGGGCTTGATACCATTTCGGCTAAGGAGATTTCGAGTCTTAAAAATCCATTAGTAATTATAGCCAGTTTCTGGTATGAGGCTATTACAGAACAAATGGATGCTTTGGGCGTATCGGAAGTATATGTGTTAAAGGAGTGCCCGGTTAATACACATGAAGAGATGGAAGAAGATAGAAATCAGTTAATGCCGTATTTTGAGAAGTATAAGGAGAAGAAGTCAGATAATGTTCTTGTAGAAATATATGGGCATATTGGAGATGTCATCGTAAAAACCGGGGTATGTAAGACATTAATGCAGAAGTACGGAAAAGAGAAGGTATATTTTCTGGTTGATGAAACAGAACAGAAGAATCTTAGCTCTTACTTGTTTCTGATTAGTGATCATGTTATTCCAATTGAGAAAGAAAGGTTCTCTAAAGACAAGGTGTACCGAATGGACATCCTGACAAAATTGAATTCGAAATATTTTCAATTTTCATATTGTCTATGTAATATTGAGTTCTTTTATAAGATGCGTTATATCAATAAATTTATTTTAAACGTAGACACAGTGTATTTTGGAGAAGAGGGACGTTATATTCTGGATAAGGATTATCGTATGCTTTCTGAAATCATGGGGGAAGATGTCAGAAAAATCTGTGAAGAACATAATACCATTAGGGAAGAAATTAAAAAAGTGGTTCCGGATGTGAAGCTTCCGGAAAAATTTATTGTGGTAAGCATGGGCGCTGCCAATCAGATGAGAAGATATCCTGCAGCAAAATTTAAAATTGTATTCGAATATCTTTTACAGCAGAATTACACAATGGTATTTCTGGGACATGGAAATTATGATGAAGCATTTTTTAAGGAATTAGTGGGTGAAAAGGATTATGGGATGCAGGTACATAATCTGATTTCATGTTTAAGTATTATTGAATCCATGGCTGTTATTGCAAGATGTCAGTTTTTTGTTGGTACGGATTCCGGAATGTGTCATGCGGCTTTCGTGTTGGGCAAGAAGTCTGTGGTGATATATGGGAAAGGCGATTGGGGACATTTTATGCATCCGTCAGAGAATGTATATTATGCGTATAGCAGAAAGGAAAGGTGTTCTCACTGCAAATATTGGGATTGTACGAAAGAAATGAGGATTAATGGAGTATCACCTTGCGTGGAATCTATTGAGCCGGAGGATATTATAGAGCAGATTAAAAAAGCGGAAATATGTTAGTAAGGCAGGTGAAAAAAATGAAGGTTAAAGCATTAGTAGCAGTAAGGTCGGGTTCACAGAGAGTCCAGAATAAGAATATTCGCCCATTTGCCGGTAGCAGTCTGCTGGAAATTAAATTAGAACAATTGCTGCGTATTAGAAATCTGGATGGCGTAATTGTGAATTCCAATGATGATAGTATGCTTGAAATTGCAAGAAAGATGGGCTGTGAAGTAGTAAAAAGAGAACAGAAGTATGCATCGAATGAAGTTTCCATGTCAGAAGTATATAAAAATATGGCAGAAAATTTTAATGGAGATGTAATTGTATATTCGAATGTTACGAATCCTTTATTGAAAGATTATACGATTGAAAAGGCAATTGATACATACATGATGAAAGCAGATGACTTTGATTCCTTGAATTCTGCACATTTGATTAAGGAATTCTTGTTTAAGGAAGGCTTTCCTATTAATTATGATTTGGAACACCAGCCAAGAAGCCAGGACCTTCCGGATATCTATGCGCTGAATTTTGCAATTAATATCATAGAACGTGAGCGAATGATTGAATGTAAAAATGTGGTTGGAAAGCATCCATATATATGGGGAATTGATGATATTGAAGCTACGGATATCGATAACCCATTAGATTTTGAATTTGCTGAATATGTGTATACACATCATATGGATTATAAAGGAGTAAAGAGTGGAATATAAATTTGTTCTGTGGGGATTTGGTAAAAGAGGAAAGCGTTTTTTTGAGGTTTGCCCAAAGGAAAAGATTGTTGCAATCATAGATAGCAATGCAGAACTGCAAGGAAAGATTATTGATGGCTGTCCAATTATATCTTTTACGGAATACAAAAAAAGGTTTCGTGAATTTGATATTGTGGTTGGAGTTGATAATAATTCTGCTATACAGGAGACACTTGAGGAAGAGGGAATTTTTCATTATCATCTGCTGGAAGATGTACCGCCGGAAATCATGGGATTTTATCATGGGATATGGCTCGATGACTTGCCGGTAAAAATAGAGAATGGTAAGGATTATGTGATTTACGGATTGAATGTTTACACAATCCTTTTACAAGAAAAGCTATATGTTAAGTATGGTAAAAAGATTCCGATAATATGTGATGCTGATAATGCAAGAAGTCAAGAACTTCTTATGAGACATGATGGAATCTTAAATAAAGAAGAGTTAAGAAAATGCGAGGGAAAAACAATTTTATATGCTTCATGCCATGGAATGTCAGAACAGGAAAAATTTGGTTTTGAAGTACAAGATATTTTCGATTTTCGTAATACAATCTCGAGATATAGAAATGAATCTATAAAACAGTACAAGAATAAGCACGTTGGAAAACGCTGTTTTATTGTTGCAACCGGTCCAAGCGTTACGATGCAGGATTTAGATAAGCTGCATGAACATTCGGAGGATTGTTTTGGAGTTAATCGTATTTACCTGGCATTTGAAAATACAAAGTGGCGTCCAAAATACTTTGTGATGACAGATTATCAATTGATTAAGGAATTCGCTGAAGATATAAAAACATGTGAAGCGGAAGTTAAATTTATAGGTGATACGGCGAAAGAATTTTGGATGAATAAAAATGATGCCAATATCGTCAGAATGCATGATCACGTTTTAGAATACTATCCACATTTGCCCAAATTCTCAAATAATGTGGAATGCGGCGTTTATTCGGGAAGAAGCGTGGTATATAGTTGCCTGCAACTGGCATGCTACATGGGATATAAGGAAATCTATCTGATAGGAACGGATCATAATTATACCGGCAATCAGAAAGATACTGTAAATCATTTTCATAAGGATTATTATAAAGGGAGAAGCAATCCGAATAATTATTTTAAAGAAAAAGTAGAACTTGCGTTTATGGCAGCAAGGAAATATGCTGAAGAAAATGGAATTAAAATCTATAATGCGACCCGTGGAGGAAAATTAGAGGTTTTTGAACGAGTTGATTTTGATGGATTATTTTCCTGAAATGGTTCTATGATTGGTGAGAGTAAATGAAAATGGAAGATTTAATTAGTATTATTATTCCGGTATATAATGCACAGGATTTTCTGTCAGAATGCCTGGAAAGTGTTATTAATCAGACATATGAAAATATTGAAATTATATTGATAGATGACGGGTCAAATGACAATTCGGCTACTTTATGCAATCAATATGCCATGCAGGATAAACGAATTGTTTTCATCAGACAGGAAAATCATGGGAATACGAATGCGAGAAAAAATGGTCTAAAAATAGCAAAAGGAAAGTATATTCTTTTTGTGGATGCAGATGATTTTGTGAAACGTGACATGACAGAAGTGTTGTATCGTGCAATTAAGGAAAATGATGCGGATATTGTTCTTTCAAATGTTATAAAATGTCAGAGTTATGGGGATTTTGTGATAAAGAATAAGATACCGGAAGGTACGTATGACAATATGGATGAGATTATCCCAAATATGTTTTATTTTGAAGATTCCAAGGAGTTTGGGGTTTTACCTTATTTGTATGCAAAACTGTATAAGAAAGAGTTTATTGAAGAAGCATTCCGGACGCTGAGTGATGAGATGCAGTATGCGGAAGATAGAGCAGTTATGTTTTGGTGTATGATCCATGCCAAAAGAGCTGTTTTTCTGAATGAAGAATATTATTATTACAGAATTCATGATGGGAGTATCTGCACATCAAATGATGAGGAGTTTCTGATAAAATTAACAAGATTCTATCAGTATTCCAAGAGGTTGTTTGAAACTTGTAAAGAAAAAGAACATTTATTAAAGCAACTTGACCGTTATATGATGGATGGAGTTATTTATGGCATTAATCGAAAGATTGGACTGTCACAGAATGATTTAATTTTGAAGTATATTCTGAATGACAATAAACTGCCGGCATCTGATAAGGTTATTTTATATGGTGCAGGTGCAGTTGGAAGGGATTATTATAAGCAGCTGAAGAGAAGTAAAAAGGTAAATTTAGTAGCATGGGTTGACCAGAATTCCCAGAAATATATTGAAGAGGGTTTAGAGGTTAAGCCGATAACGGAAATTGCAAAATTGGATTTTGAGTATATTTTAGTTGCGGTGAGACGGGAAAATCTCTTAGAAAATATTTCAAAAGTATTATTGGAAGAATATTCAGTAAGCTCGGATAAGATATTGTGGATTCAGCCGGATGAGATATTTTAAGGAGTTAATTTAATGAGCGCTTTGAGTATGACAAGTGAGAAAAAGAAAATAGCGTTTGCTGTTCAAAGATATGGAAAAGAGGTCAGTGGAGGTGCTGAGTTTCAATGCCGGGAACTTGCTAAGCATCTTAGCGATTTGTATGATGTGGAGATTTTGACATCCTGTGCCTTAAATATCTATCCCTGGGATAATTATTATGAAGAAGGGGTAGAGAACCTTGAAGGAATTTGCGTGAGAAGATTTAAGGTAAAGAAGAAACAGGACATGGCTGTTCTTTCCAGTTTATATCATGATATGATAATGGATAAATTAGAGTATCCGAATCAGTATTTTGAAGAATGTGGTCCATATTGCCCGGAACTTGTAGACTATATAAAAGAGCATTATAAAGAGTATCAGGCTGTTATCTTTTATACGTACGGAATGTATACTTCGGCACTCGGATTACAAAGCGGATTAGATAATGGAATATTTATTCCCACTCTGCATGAGGATGTTTCGATACGCTCCTTGTCGTATAAGAAAATATTTGAGGCAACAAAAGCGTTTGTTTTTAACACCTATGAAGAACAGGATATACTGCATCGGGTTTATGATAATCTGAACAAAAAAGAGATGGTTACCTGCATGGGAATGGATGATATTGATTATGGGAAACTGGATCTTGAAGTGACAAAACCATACGGCGATTATATTATTTATGCTGGAAGGATGACGGAATCCAAAAAATGTGAGCAGCTTTTTGAATATTTCATTCGATATAAGAAGGACAATCCTTCGGGACTTAAATTATTATTACTTGGCACGCTGGATAATATCAAGATTCCGGAACATTCAGATATTATTTATCTGGGTTATGTAAGTCAGGAGGAAAAACTGGCATTTATCAGAGGCGCAAAATTTCTGGTTAATAATTCTGCCAGTGAAAGTTTGTCAATTGTACTTCTTGAAAGCATGCTTCTTGGGCGGCCGGTTCTTGTTAATGCAAATTGCGATGTGATGAGAGGACAGTGCCGGCGAAGCAATGCGGGACTGTATTACGATAATTATCTGGAATTTGAGGCAATGACGAATTATTTGTTATCACATCCTAAGGAATATGAGACTATGGCGCAAAACGGGGTCGAATTTGTCAGGAAAAACTATATATGGTCAGAAGTCGTCAGGAATTTTTCTAATTTGATTGAGACATTTAGAGATTGAGGTATAAAATGAACATCGATGTTAAACAGATAGTGGAAGAAATTAAGTCGGAAATTAAGGATAGAATAAAGGAAAATAGTGAACTGAGTGGAACGGAAACAGAGAGTGAACGTTTTGTTTCTGCCTATCACAGCAATATGATAAGAAGGATGAGCAAGGCAGAGGATATTGTTCTTTTTGGCAGTGGACGTTATGGAGAACTGTTATATAAGGAATTTTTGAAAGATAATATATCGACAATCCGGTGTTTTTGCGATAATAATGAGAGGATTGTCGGAAAACAGGTTGATGGATTAAGAGTTCTTAAGCCGGAAGAGGCATTGATGGAATATCCAGGGGCATTGTTTGTTATTACGGTTATTAACTGCCCTGTGGAAATAACAGCACAGCTCCTTAAGATGAATGTTGATGTGGAGAATATACTTTTTTATAATTTTGTGAGAGGCGGATTTTAATATCCGGGGAATATAGGGACATGAATAATATTTTTGATCAATCTTTCTATGATTTTTTATGCTCGACAATTGATTCCTGTGTAGATGAAATTGAAATGGAACATCTGTCAGAGTGTAAAAAAATGCTGGTTATTGCATCCAATGCAAGAGAGCTTTTTAAACAAAGTATATTACAGATTCGAAAAGTGAATCCTCAAATACAGTTTATCATGGTTGTTCAGGAGGGAATGAAGGAGTATTCCTCAGAATATATGACCCTGAAGGACCAGATTATTACCTGGAGTGGAAAATATACCACAGAACTTGTCGATTTATTGGGTGAAAAGATTGATTTATTCAGTATTGATTCCTTTCTTTTTTTCAGCAAGCATTTGCTTGATTTAAGGGATAATAATATTTTCGAGATATTATTAAAACTATCTGAGGTCAAAGAATTCTCAATATATAATATTATTTTTTCAGGAGAAATTTACTTATTCAGGGATCTTGCGTTATGCTGCAGAGGATTAAAGGTGTATCAGGCGATGGAATCTTTTGCTGAAGAGATTTGCGATAGGCAGGAGCTTTTAAAAGAATGTTATAAAGAGGTACAAACTCAATGAAGATAGGAATTTTGTCTCAATTAAAGGAAAAAAATCTGACTGGCATTAATAAAATGACAGTTGGAGTCATGCGGGAAATACAGAAAATAGATGAACAGAATCAGTATTATCTTCTTGGGAAAAGTGACTGGCTGAAGCTGGATATTGATACAGTTCCGATGTATCAGTCCTCAGACCGCTGGGGTGTATTAAATTATCCCGTAATTTCGCATAAACTCAATGTAGTACATTCGTATTATAAGGCATTTGACTTACATGACAATATTCCATGCGGCAAAATTCTCACCATCAATGATTTGATTCCATATATTCATCCGGATTGGACATCAAAGAAACTGGGACAGTATTTTGATACAGAGGTTAGAAGATGTGCAGAAAAGGCGGATGTGATTATTGCCATATCGGAATATACCAAGTCTGATATTATTCGTTATTTCAATATCCCTGAGGATAAAATCAGAGTAGTTTACTGCGGTTTGTTTGAAGAGGAAAGATATCAGAGACTGCAGGCAGGAAAAACAATCGATAATTTAAAGCAGGTAGATTACATTTTATCGGTTTCAGCAATCCATCTTAATAAAAATCAAGAGGGGCTCATTAAGGGCTTTTTGCAATTCAAAGAAAAAAGACCGGATTGTGGAATGAAACTTGTTTTGACAGGACCAACGCGAAATGCGGATTCCATACCGGATGACTTAAAAAAACATCCCAATTTTGAAAAGGATATTATTTTTACAGGCTATGTAACGGAAGATGAATTAATATGGCTGTATCATAATGCAGCTGCATTTGCATATGTATCGTTTTATGAGGGATTTGGACTGCCAATACTGGAAGCCATGGCAGCCGGGAAAGCCGTGATTTGTTCGGATACAACATCCATGCCGGAAGTAGGAGGAGATGCAGTGGAATATTGTAACCCATATGATTATGAATCGATTGCATCTGCCATGGATAATGTTGTTTATAATACCCAGCGAAGGAAATATTTAGAGGAACAGGCTCTTATTCAGGCAAAAAAGTTCTCTTATGAGAAGGCGGCAAGACAAATCCTGGATATTTATGGTGAGTTTGCGTAAGAAAAAGCAAGTTTTGTATTGATGTGACTAAAAATGGATGATATAATGCTAAATGTAGTAATGTATCTATTGAATATTTGCTGAATGAAACAGAAGCGGAGGATTAAGGGAAGAATGGCTGAGTCATTTGAAAAAGAAATTATAATTAAAAAGCTAAAAGGTGAGAGGATAGAGGACAAGTATGCACTTCCGGTATATGAAAATCCAACTTCTGGTTATATGAGTGATACAAAAGTATACTATTCAGCCTATTCAGAGAATATTGCAAGTTTCTTATGGACCTTGGATCAGGAACTCTACCATCGGACAGATGAACTTCGTAAGCAGGCAGAGTTTGGAAGAAAGTGCCTTACTTTGTTTAAACTTATGAATCGCTGGATGGCAATTAATCAGAGAGGAAAGAGCATTCTGGAGTATTTTGAGAAAAAAGGCTATAAAAAGATTGCAGTATATGGTCTGCATTATGTGGGAGAACGTTTGTGTGATGAATTGCGTGATACGGATATTCAGATTGCATATACAATGGACAAGAATAAGGACAGAGGATATTATGGAATTAAGAATTATGCAAAATTTAATAAGCTTCCTTCCGTTGATGCAGTCATTGTAACCCCGGTAACATTTTATGCAGAAATTAAGGATGAATTGCAGGATAAGGTAAAATGCCCAATTATATCGTTTGATGCTGTTATTTCAGAAATTGAGAAGGAATTATAATGAGTACTGTAAATCGTAAAATAAAAATTTTGTATGATGCAACCATCATATCTTCGGGATTGTATAATAATACGAACCGAAGTGGGATTTTCTTTGTTGCACATAATATTTTGATGGAACTTCTGGCAAGAGATGATGTGGAAGTATATTTTTATTCGCAGGAGTTCTATAAAGAGGCAGTAAGAGAATTTTTCAGACTGAAAGAGATTAATGAGCTGGGAGTTCCAGAAGAGGAATGGAAGCCAATAGAATATTTGGAAGAATCAAGATATGGTGAAATGGATGTGTTCCTTTCGCCTGTTTTTCGTGTGCCGGATGAGATAAAGGCAATTAAGAGTATTAAGAAATACGTAATACTTCATGATGCCATTCCATATCTGTTCCGTGAATATTATCCGGAAATGGATGAGGATTACTGGCTCAAGGAACTGGTAGAAACAGCAAGTAATGAGGAATGTTATTTTACGGATTCTGTAAATACGAAGAAAGATTTTATGAAGCTTTGTCCGTGGGTTGATTCGGAGCGGTTTGTACCGAATCCGCTGGCGTATGATGAGAGTATTCTGAGAACAGAAAAAGATAAAAAGGTGGTATTTGAAAAATATAATCTGCCTCAGGATAAAAAGTATGTATTGTCGTTATGTTCCCTGCAACCGCGTAAGAACATATTACGCATTGTCAGAACCTTTAATCAATTCGTGGAGAAAAACAAGCTGGAAGATGTAATTCTGATTCTGGCAGGTGGAGTAGATGAAAATGTTGAGGAAAAGCTTAATTTAATAGAGAGTGAGAACCGGATATATGTTACCGGTTATATAGAAGATGATGAAAAACATGCATTATATTCTAATGCAGAGTGGTTTGTATATACATCGCAATATGAGGGATTTGGAATGCCTCCGCTGGAAGCAATGGCGTGCGGATGCCCGGTTATTGCAAGCAATAATTCCAGTTTGCCGGAGGTGATGGGCAATGTGGGAATCATGATAGATTGGGATAGTGATGAACAACATGTGAAGGCATATGAGAAGATGTATTTTGATTCCGAATTCCATAGAAAGAGTAAAGAAAAATCTCTTTTGCATGCACGGAAATTTTCCTGGAAGAACACAGTTGATAAGATTCTAAAGAAGGTAAGGAGAGATAAAATGGGATTGAACATTGCGTGGGATGCAACGGCAGTATATGGCCCAATGAGTAAAAACAGAGGAATTGGAAATTATGTTACCGGGTTATTTTCAACGATGATTGACATGGATCAATCTAATCATTACTACTTATTTAATTTTTTTGAGGATACAGAATTTAAAAACCAATTAAAGCATCAGGAACGGTTAGATGAAATCTATCTATATTGTGGAGATAATAACGATTTGTTAAGTAATCCGGAATTTAAAAATATTCTGGGAAATGCAATCAAACGTTTTATATATGAGAATCAGATTGATGTATTTTTTGTTACCTCCCCTTTTGAAAGCAGATTATTTCCGTATGAGAGGGAATGGTTTGGGAATGTAAAGGTAGTGGCAATTGTTTATGACATTATACCGTACCTTTTCCAGGAACGTTATTTTGCAGGAGATATTGAGAAAAATGGCCAGTGGTATCTTGAGAGACTTGAAATGCTGAAAAGCATGGATTTGTGTCTTACCATTTCAGAAAGTGCACGTACTGACTTGATTGAGGCGCTGGACTTTCCGGAAGAAAAGGTAGCTACCATCTGGGGAGCGGTTGATAAGCGGTTTAAGGTGCTGGATATATCCGAAAAGGAGAAACAGGAACTTTTTGACAAATTTGGTGTGGTTGACAAATATATTATGTGTACCGGTGGCGATGATGACCGTAAGAATCTTGCAGGGCTGATTACAGCATATTCAAAGCTTCCAAAGGAGTTGATTGAGGAGTATCAACTGGTGATTGTTTGCAAATTATCACCGGAGAGCAAAGTCAGATATTCGCGGATTGCTGAAGATGCAGGAATAAGAGAACGAGTTGTTTTGACTGGTTTTGTATCGGATGAAGAATTGGTAAGATTTTATAATCTCGCACATTTAGTAGCGTTCCCATCAGAGTATGAGGGCTTTGGGCTTCCAATCGTAGAAGCCTTTGCATGTGAAACACCAGTATTGACTTCTAATAATTCAAGTCTGGTTCAGGTGGCTGGTGATGCTGCTGTTTTAGTTGATCCATTTTCTGTAGAGTCGGTCACTGATGGATTAGTTAGGGCACTTACGGAAACGGATCTTAGGGAATTGGTACGCCGAGGAACGGAACGGGTAAAGGAATTTCAATGGGAAAGGGTGTCAGAAGATACCTTAAATGCTATTGACAATAGTGTAAAGGTCAATTATGAAAAGAAACTAGAAAAGATTGCAATGTTTACTCCACTTCCACCACTATATTCTGGCATAGCGGATTATTCAAAGGATATCATTAATGAATTAAGCAAGTTTGTTGACATAGACGTATTTCTTGATGATGGATATGAAGCGGATGTGGAGTTTGGTGATAATGTATGTGTATTTAATCATTCAGAATTTCCAGACAAGGCAGATTCTTATGATGAAATAGTTTATCAGATTGGTAATTCCGAATTTCATACGTATATGTGGAATTATATGAATCAATATAGGGGAGTTGTGGAATTACACGATTTTAATATGCATGGGATTCTGAATAAACTTGTTATGGAGAAGGAGAATTATGTACAGTATGGTGAATATTTAATGCAGGATTTTGAAGTAAAACATGTACAGGCATATATTACTAAATTGAAAAATCATGAAATTTCGATTCCGGTGTTTGATACTCATGTTAATGGATTTGTGATAAATCCTGCGAAAAAAGTTATTGTGCATAGCATTTATAACAAAAAAAGATTATTAGAACGTGACTGTGGAAGAGATGTATCCTGTATAAAATTATATACCAAAATAGAACAGGACTATGATAAAATCTCGTTACGTAAAAAATATGGTTATACAAAGGATGAACTTATTATTGCTTCATTTGGAATAGTTGCAGCAACTAAAAGAAACAAAGAAATTATTATGGCTATAACACCATTACTGAAGAAAAATAGAAATATTAAATACTTGGTAGTCGGCGGAGATGTTTCTCGAAATAATGAGTATAGCAATGAGTGTAAGAGGGGTATTGACGAAAATGGTTTATCAGAGCAGATTCAATTTACGGGATATGTGTCAGAAAATGATTTGATGGAATATATGGAACTGACAGATATTTGTGTTAATTTGCGTTATCCATACAATGGAGAGTCAAGTGCAGCTTTTGCAAGACTATTAGGGATGGGTAAGGCAATTGTTGTAAACAGGATAGGTGATTTTGATGAAGTCCCAGATGATGCATGCGTTAAGATAGATAGTGTTGAGAACATGACAAAGGAAAAAGAATTAGAAGAAATTGCAAAGGCAATAGAGATTTTGACTAATGCGGAAATAAGAAATCAAATTGAGAAAAATGCGCTTGGCTATGCAAAAGAAAAACTAGACATTGCTAAGGTGGCGGTTCAATATTTGGAATGTTTGAAGAAACCGGAATATGGTGTGATATCTGATATAGATTTAAAGAATATTTCTGAAACAGAAATTAAAAGAAAACATTATTCGGAAGAAGACGTTGAAAAATTAGCAGATACCATACTTTATGCAAAAGGACTTTAAATATATTGTACAATCCTTTTTACGATTGGTATAATATATGAAATTTTTCGAATGGAGATATATAATGAAGCAGTTTATTAGTGATTTAAAAAAATATTGGTATTTTGCAATATATTCGGCGAAGACCGATTTGAAAGCAGAAGTTGCAAATTCATATTTGAACTGGATATGGTGGGTTTTGGAACCATTTCTTAATATGATTGTGTATACATTTGTATTTAAGAATTTGTTTCCGTCTGATAAGAGCTTTCCAGTATTTATTTACTCAGGTTTGATGTTCTGGAATTTCTTCAACCGAACGATTGGTTATAGTGTGAAGCTAGTTCGTGCAAATAAGGAAATCGTAACAAAAGTATATGTTCCAAAGTTTATTTTACTAATTGGTAACATGTTTTTGAATGCATTTAAGATGCTGGTTGGATTGGTGATACTCATTCCATTGATTATTATTTACAAGGTACAAATAACATGGACAGCATTGATGATTATACCGTTATTTCTCATCCTATTTGTTTTTTCTTTCGGATGTGGAACAATATTGCTTCATTTTGGAGTGTTTGTGGATGATTTGTCTTATGCAGTAGGAATTTTATTGAATATGCTAATGTTTTTATCAGGTGTATTTTATGATTTGCAGACAGGATTGCCAGAAGGCTACGGAACATTTATTGGTACGTTTAATCCAGTCGCATGCATTATAGATGGATTGCATCAGGTATTACTAAATGGTGTATTGCCTAATATGCCAGTTCTTGGGATTTGGACGGTTATATCCATTATTATGAGTGTAATAGGCATAAGAATCATTTATAAATATGAAAATAGTTATGTGAAGGTGATATAATGGCAGAAAAAGCATTGATTATTGATGATATTTGCATTAATTATAGAAATATACGACATATGTCAATTCATCAGAGTATTTTAAAAAAAGATGAAGTAGAAGGACCGGATATATATGAGGCGGTTAAACATGTTTCTTTTGATGTGGAGAAGGGAGAAATTCTAGGGATTATAGGGCGTAATGGTAGTGGTAAATCCACAATGTTGCGAGCTATTGCAGGAATATTTCGTCCTGATACTGGTAAAATTGATACTTTAGGGCACAGAATATCCTTAATGTCTATCGGCGTTGGATTTAAACCGGATATCACGGGTCGTGAGAACATTATGACTTCCGGTATGCTATTGGGATTCAAACCAGAATATATTAAAGAAAGAATGCCGGAGATTGTGGAATTCTCAGAACTTGGAGAGTTTATAGACAAACCAGTAAGGACTTATTCGAGTGGTATGTACTCTAAGTTATCATTTTCAATTACTGCGATCATGGATCCGGATGTTATGCTTGTAGATGAAGTGCTGAGTGTGGGGGATGTGTCTTTCCGAGAAAAGAGTTTTAATAAAATGCAGGAATTAATTAATGATGCAGATAGAACGGTTCTCATTGTTTCTCATGATTTATCTACTTTGAGCAATATGTGTAATAGAGTTTTATGGTTACATGATGGTGAGATGAAAATGATTGGGGAAACGAATGAAGTACTGGAGAAATATAAAGAATTCATGAAACAGTAGTTGGAGTGAGGACAAGATGGAGAAACTGACAATAAAGAATGGAGAATATCTACAACCATTAAAGGGGTTTTGGGAATTGGAGAAGGATGCAGAGCATAACTGGTTCTGGGCGGTCGCACATGAATCTAATATGCTGTTGAAAAATCCAACCGAAGAGTCAGTTTCAATTTTGTTCTCGTTTTCCCTTTTGCATATGCCGCAGTTTGAATCGCGTACGGTAGGGATATACAAAGATGGAATGTGGCTTCAGACGGTTCCAACCCCATATCGATATACGATTTGCATGGATTTGGAGCCGGGAGAAAGCAGTTGCCTGACTTTTGAGACACCACAGGAACTAATGGCGGTTGAAGGAGATCCACGAAACTTTGCATTTCAGCTTTATGATGTGGCATGCGAAGTGGAACCGGTTTATGAAAGAACAGAGGAATTAAGAAAAATTCAGGACTGTGAGAGGGATATCCTAAAACAGGTAATTGATATATGTGATAAACATGAAATAAAGTATTTTATGTTTTATGGTTCACTTCTTGGTGCAGTAAGACATCATGGGATGATTCCTTGGGATGATGATATTGATGTGGCAATGCTTAGGGAAGATTACGACAGATTTCTTGAGGCAGCAGAGCAGGAACTGGAGGAACCATATTTTCTTCAGACATGGAAGACAGATAAGGAGTGCTTTTTTGGGGGATATGCCAAGGTACGTAATAGTAATACTACTGCGTTAGATGCTCTGCATGAAAAGGGAACCAGCAATGCCGGAATATGGATTGACATATTGCCACTAGATAAGGTGTTTGTGGATTTTAGTAGAAGAAAGCAACAGATAATGGAACTGGAGCATTTACAGAAATTAATATTTGTGAAACTGTATGGAAGAAAAAAGTATTTAAAAATAGATATTGATGAATATCAGAAATTGTGGCAAGAATGCAATGGAATAGAATTGGATGAATTATATGAAAAGCTGGATAGCGTAATTAAAGCTGCAAAGAATGAGGATACTGCATTTTACTCTGTTTTGTCACAATATATGATTTATGAAGAAAGAAAATATTATACGGCAGATGAATTTGAAGAGATATGTAAGGTAGCGTTTGATAATTTGAAAGTAAGTATCCCAAAGAGATTTCAACATATAATTTATCTTCATGCTGGAAGAGGGTTTATGACCTATCCACCGGTGCAAAAACGAGTTCAAAAGCATAATATATTTTGGGATGTGGAGAAATCGTATCTTTATTACTGTAATGGCAATAGTGAGAGGAAAAAGTGTGTTGTTCTATTTGGGGTGAATGAAGAGAGTGAGCAATATTGGCAACAACATCATATGACAGAGAATATTGCATATGTTGTGGATGAGAATGAAGAAATCTGGGGGCGTATGTGGCATGATGCGATGGTGATTGGAATGGAAACGTATGAGAGGATTTGGAGGATAATTAATGCCAGATAAAAGAACATATGCAGAAAAAAACAGAAACATAGGCGTTGATGTTGTTAGGACAATGGCAATAGTATTTGTATTGGGAATTCATGCAATAGGATTTTCACCAAGTTTGAAAATATATGGTTTGGGTGATTTTATTTTAATATACTTAAGGCTCATTTGTATGACATGCGTTCCTTTATTTATGATTTTATCAGGTTATCTGAATTGGAAGAAAATGGATTCGGGAGATTTGTATAAAAGACGTTTGCCACGGTTGGTAGTTACGTATTTCTTTTGGGGGATATTGTCCTTAATATTTAATATAATATATCTACAATGGAAATTTGATATTAAATCGGTAGTAAGTTTATTTAATTTTACTGTGCAGGATAGAGCATGGTATATGAATATGTATTTTGGTATCTTTTTAGTAATTCCCTTTATAAATGCATGTTGGAATAATATCTCTAAGAAAGAAAAACATAACTTGCTTATTGTTCTGTTTTTGGTTTCTGCTGTTTCTAAATACATTTGGAATGTAAGTAACATAATTTCTTCGGGTGAAAATTGTATTGTATTTATTAGTCAGTATTTATGGAATTCGATTTATATTTTTTACTATTTGGTCGGTGCATATATAGCAGAATATTCTGTTTCATATAAGAGGAAAAGAGTATTTACTTTTTTACAGATTTTATTGATTTTGAATACGCTATATTACTTTATAGAAGGTTATGGTTTATTTTACTATGATATTCCGGAAGCAAGAAGCCTCTGGTATGATAATCCATTTTTAGCGATAGAATCAATTTGTATCTTTATATGTTTTTATGATGTTAAGATTGCAAATAATTTGATAAGAAAAAATATCAGCACAATAGCAAAAGTGTCGTTTGATATGTATTTGGTTTCTTACATTTTTGACAATGTTGTAAATAGAAAACTTATTATTTTATATCAAAATCCAAAGGTTGGCTTTTGGATTGCTTTAATCGCATGTTTTGGGTTATCTTTTTTACTTAGTTTTTTAGCGGCATTTATTAAAAATGTGTTATTTGATAAGATACGATTTAGTAAGGCTTTGATGATGCATAAGGCTGAACCGCGAATTGTTGAGGAGAAATAAAAGGATGAAATTTAATTTTATTGAAAATAATCGTGAAAAAATTTATCAGTGTTTAACAGTAGTCTTTTTATGTGTATGGCTAATGTTTATTGGAAGTAAAGCATTTCAGTGGAAACCCGTTCCAATGGGGGAATCTGATGATTATATGTTCACTACAATATGTTTACAGTATCGTGGAGAATTAATGGTACGTGAAGAAGACTGGATAAAAGCAATTGAAGATTTTCCGGAATTTTCCGAATACTTAACATATTGTTATCAGATAGGAGAACAATCTGATATAACAGATGAAGATGGAGGAAGAGCGCCATGGTATTTTGGTACATATTCTGCAATATGTATCCCCATAAAAGTCTTGTTAAAGGCTCTGGATATTCCTCAGATATATACATATCCTGCAACGAATCTATTACTCTATTTTATTGCATTACTATTTGTTGCATTTATATGGAAAAAATCAAGTGGAAAGAGACTTTTGGCAACTCTTCTGGTTGGTATAAACCCTGCTTTGTTTTATATAGTATGGCAATCGGCAGAAGTATTTATTTTTTCTTTTGTGGTAATTTCATTAGTATGCTGGTCAAATAAGAATTACAAATGGGCTGCACTATTTGTTTCAATCGCTGGTACAATGAATTCAACAATTATGATGCTTGGTGTAGTTATGATTGTGGATTTCTTTATGGAACTGTTAGCAAAAAAACAAGAAAAAGGGAAGGTATTCGGATATTTATTAAGGCAATGGAAGGCTATTATTTTGTTTGGCTGTTGTTTTATACCATGTCTGATTCCGTTTATTTATAATAAATTAAACTATGGAGTGTGGAATCTACAAGTATCTTATGGTTTTGCGGATAGCCAGGCTGGTTATTTATCAAGAGTATTAAGTTATCTGTTTGATTGGAATTATGGTGTGCTTCCATATTATCCATTAATGTTTTTGGTAATGCTTATATTGGTTGTTGTTTTCATTATAAAGCATAAGTTTAGAAATCTGTTATATTTTATTGCTTTCATAGCGGTAATTGCTGCTTATTCTATTATGTGGCATATTAATTGTGGAATGTCTGGTATTGCAAGATATACGGTATGGACATTGCCGATTATGCTATTTGGTGTGTTAGAAGCATGGGAATGGATAGAATATGGATTTAAAAAGTTTGTTAAATATGGATATGTTGGAGCTTTATTGTTGTCAATTTTTTATAGTACATTTATTGTAAATGAATATGGCGTTATGTTTGCCAGTAATACAAAAGATATTAACTTAACACCGGTTGCAAAGGCAGTGTTAGAAAAGTGCCCGCAATTGTACTGGAGCATACCATCAACCTTTATTGACAGGGTAGAGCATTCTGCAGGTGGATATTGGTATACCAGACCGGTAATTTATGCAACAAGTAATGGTTCTGTAAAAAAAATCCTGGTAACAGGAAAAACTGCCGAAAAACTTTTTGATTACATTTTAACTGATAATGAAGGAATGGAATATTTGATTGATTGTATCTCAGAGTATGAGTGGGATGATGAATATCATTTTATAAATATTCCAAATAAATACCATATAGATGTAGAATCATCCTATATACTCAATCGAAATTCACAAGTAACCGATAATGTGGTTGGTATGGAAAATCTTAGAACTACAGGAACGTGGGATGAAGAAAACAGAACGATAGTACTTGAGTCAGGACAAGTTCAGTATGGACCATATATTACACTAGCTCCCGGAGTTTATAATGTAAAAATAACAGGGGATAATCTTGAGAATGCAGAAGTTGGCTTTGTAAATAATATTGGGGATATGAGTTCTTTTATCGAACTTTTGTCAAAAGATACAGAATGTATAGAGTATAGATTTGTATTGTATCGAGAAGTGACAAAAGCGGAGTTTACAGTTTTGAATCAATCTGAAAAAGTTATGACCATAGAATCGTTGGAAATAAAAGCTGACAATATTGTACCAGCATACTAAGAGGTGATAGTTATATGCAAAAGTTTAAAGCATTGATTAAATTGATGAGACCTAAACATTGGGTTAAAAATTTTTTGATTTTTATTCCTCTATTTTGTTCATTAGAAATCAGGAATGTAGATAGCGTACAGAAAGTATTGGCTGGATTCATTGCGTTTTCTTTTATTACCTCGGTGGTTTACATTGTTAATGATATTTTTGATGAAGAAAAGGATAGAAGGCATCCGATCAAATGTAAGAGGCCAATAGCATCAGGTATGGTGAAAAAGAGAGAAGCCGTTTTTTTAGCAATAGTGCTATTTGTAAGTGCATTTTTTATAGACGGACTTATTTTCGACTTCTCTTATTGGGATGGAATGGTAGCTACATTAGTTATGTTGGTGTATTTTATTATCAATATGATTTATAGTTTTAGAGGGAAGAATGTACCGATTTTGGATGTTACACTCTTAGCGTCAGGCTTTGTTATAAGAGTAATATATGGGTGCGTAATAATTAATGTATCGTTATCACATTGGCTATATTTGACTATTCTATCGTTTGCCTACTATATGGGATTGGGAAAAAGACGAGGAGAATTGCAGATTAATGGTGCTATATCAAGAAAAGTTCTTAAATATTATACAATGGATTTTTTAAATAAAAATATGCAGATGTTTATGACATTGACGCTTGTTTTTTATTCGCTGTGGACGATTGATGAAAACACGGTCGCAAGGGTTGGAAATAATTTCTTGGTTTGGAGCGTTCCGATTGTAATTCTTATTTGTTTAAAATATAGTATGAACATTGAAAAAAATACAGAATTAGCCGATCCAATGGAAGTTTTGTTTCAAGATAAGGTATTATTGGTTTTGGGGATGGTATTTATATTATTTGTAGCAATAATGTTTTTGTAACTTTACTATTTGCTAGGGTTGAAAGGAGATTTTTGTGGGAAGAGGAAGGCTTATCAAAGTAATCAGCATATTTTTGACTGGACTGCTTTGTTTTGAGATGATAATGCTTGTCTGGGTTAACTTAACACAGATGGAGTATCATATGGGATATGATGCTTCAAGTTATTTCTTAAAAGCTTTTGAGGTGTATAAACAAAAGTCTTTATTTGTGTCAAATTGGAATGAACAGACGACGATGTATATAGATTCACCAGTTCCTTTGGCAGGATTATTAAACCCTTTATTTAAGAATATTTCTTTGACATATGGAGTTGCGAATATCGCACTAGTTATAGTAATTCTTGGTGTTATGAATGGAATAATGAAGGAGATAGGAACGGAAGGTATTGCCAGAAAAGTGATTCTATGCATGACATTATGTCCTTATGTTAAACCAAACGTAGCTAATCTGGGATATTTTCAATGCGTGTTAACTTCGAGTTCGTGTTATATCGTTAAAATAATAATTTCATTATGTTTTGTTTGGTGCTTTTTGAAATTGATAAAGGAAAAAGAATTTAGCAAATTAGAGTATACTTATTGTTTTATAATATGCTTGCTGATATTTATTTCTGCGATGTCATCCACATATCATATATTGATTACAGTTTTACTACCTTGTTTCTTAGTTGGAATGGTTCTTGCTTTTATGGCTAATGATATACAGTTTCTTAGAAGCAAAGCAATGATTTTTTTATACAGTAATTTCATATTATCAATAGCAGGGAAATGGGTAGGGACTAATTTTTTTAAATTCATTTCGAGAGAATCTAATATTCCATTAGTGGGCATGGAAGATTTTTGGAAAAACTTAGGCTCCATTTTTTTAGGCTATATCGAACTATTAGCGGGAATGAAGTACGAATCCAATGAAGTGGCAATGTCAGTAAATGGTTTGAACTATCTTTGTGGTTTGATTGTAGCCTTTGCTACAATAATGGGATTTGTATGGGCTCTAAAACAGATTAGAATCAATAAGGAATTACTGGTATTATCTGGCATAGTTATTAGCAATGTATTAATTTTTTCTTTTGTCTATATGACATATGCATCAAAAGTATTTGAAATTAGATATTTGATTTGGCCTTTTTTCTGTGTGTTGATATGTTTTGGAAAATTTATATCAGATCTGGATAATGGGTTGCTTTTAAAAAAGTTTGGAATTGTAACAGTTAGTCTTTCTGTTTTATTGTTATCTGTCTTTTCATATAAAAATTGGATGAAGGATAAAATCGACATTAAGTTGATGGATGACATAAAGAATTGTGTTAGTGAGATTGATTGCCCGGTTGTATGGACATATGATTTGGTGGTTTTAGGGAGAAACATGCGTGTTTATGATACTGAAAAGATATATAAAGTTCTCTCCATAGATACAGAATCGGAAGAATATTCATTTCATCATTGGGGTGATTATACTTACTATGATAACGCAGAAGATTATCTTGGCTCAGTGATTTTATTAACTTCATCAAGTGGTTATGAAGAAATTCCTGGAATATTGAAAGAAAATATGATTCTGTATAAGGAAATAGAAAATCTGAAAATTTTTATAGGAAATGAAAAAATAATTCAAGAAGTATGTGATTAAAATGAATGTATATGATTTTGATGGAACAATATATGATGGTGATAGCACAATTGATTTTTTTGTGTTTTCATTAAAAAGAAACGCCAAAATAAGGAAATGCATGCCGGAAATTCTTTGGACGGCAATAAAATACAAAGTCGGAAAAGTTGGGTTAAATATTTTTAAAGAAAAGTTTTATTCTTTTGTAAAATATATTGATTCACTTGATGAAGAGGTTGAATTGTTTTGGGAGACGCATCATAAAAAGATTAAAGGATGGTATCTTGAGAGAAAACAAGAAACGGATGTTATTATATCCGCATCGCCGCAATGGCTTCTTGAACCAATTGCGAAGCAATTAGAAGTAGAGTTGATAGCTTCTTTAGTTGATCCTAACACGGGGAAATTGTTAAGTAAAAATTGTAAAGGTGAAGAAAAAGTTTGCAGATTTACAAGTAAGTATGAAAAGGGGGGGATTGAAAAATTTTACTCTGATTCTAAATCGGATCAGCCTTTGGCTCAAATGGCGCAAGAGGCATTTCTTGTCAAAGGAGATAGAATTAAACCATTTAAGATAGAGTAGTTTTTTGATCAGATCATTCGGATATGACCTTTCAAAATATTAAAAAACGGAAACTTTTCAAATTTCACATTTTTTAATGGTATTATCAGCAAAAATAATGTATTTTTTTCTTATCAAAAATAAGCATAAAAATGTAAGGAAGTCCCTATACTGATATAAAGTAAAGTCTGCTTTAGGGACTTTTATAATAGTTGTTATGTAAATGCCCATAGCACAAAAATTTCATTGACATGCGTTTTCAACCTTGTTACAATAAAATTACATATTCGGGAAGTTTCTAAACCATTCGGTTACAAATCCCCATATGACAACAAA
>CAMEUH010000007.1 GCA_945938055.1 uncultured Eubacteriaceae bacterium
AAACATTCTTCTTATCTCCTGTACAAATTCCATGGTTTCATCATATCGATACTCTACTACCGCTGGTGCATATTGTCTCAGGATGCTTTCCAGTTCAGAAGGAACCTGTGTATATGCTTTTCTTACAAACGAGGCATAATTCTTTTCTGCCTCTGCCAGACTATATAACTCAGCCATCCGAAACCAGTTGCCATGTTCCCAATTCTGGTTCGTTGCTTCCTCCCAATAATTGATTACCTTTTGAGAATCAATTTTATCCAGCACCTCATCCACATCACCGGCATATACCTGAAACTGATAATGTTTCATTCCTTTTAAATCCGGTATTACATCCCTTTCCAGACTATGTCCTTCAATTACTGCGCCATACGGGATAAAACCATATTCCAGATCATTCAGATTATCAACCGTGATTTCATACTCCTTTACCATCTCACAATAGTCTTCAACCGTAATTTCATAAAATCCCAGCATTTCATCGGACCCCTTCAAAAGACTGCTTGTAGTATTCTGAGGCCATTCTCCCCTGTCTTTCTTTAAATAGTCATCCTCAAAATAACTCTGAAACCACTTTGCATTATCATTCCATTGATTTCCCGTATATTCATTATATTCCTTACATTTCAGATATATATTTTCCGATAATAGCGGAACCCTCACTTCCAGCATGGTATGTCCGGTAAACCGGATTTCATCCTGATAGCCAAATTCTCCCCGTCTCATTCCCGGTTCGTCTTCTCCGGTGCCTATCCCTTCCAATGTCACGGAGGAAAATTTTTCAGCCAACCGGTCCAGTACATTTCTCACTTCTAAAAGCTGCTCGTTCTTCTGGTACCGTTCTTCCGGAATTGCTTTCTGACTAATCAGAAAAATAATACCCACAAATACCGCCAGAAATAATGCATTATATATAGCTACGTCCGGTCTTCTTCTCCCTTTCCATCCTGACGCCCTCAATGCTGCCGCAACAATCCAGAAAGTAACTGCCATTACCAGATAAGGTACTTTGGGAAACAAATCAAAGAAAATTCCAAAAATTGTAAAAGGCATGGATACCAGAATGCACCCAAATGCGCTGGCATATCCTACGATAAAAAAACAAATAAGTACGGTTATTAGCACCGTCATCATAATCAGGAATAAATCATTTTCCTTATATAAGCGTAATTTTTGCGGATAAGATAAAAAATCCCATCCCATCTGATAAGATTCATTTGCATCTGCAATTACAATATTGGCAGTCGTAATAAAGCCACCAGCCATTTGCTTCCACTTTGTCAGGGAATAAATTCCCACTCCTCCACACATGGCAACAAAGGCAGCCTTATACATTCTGTCCGACAGAAAAACACTGCAGAAAAATACCGAAATCAGTATTGGAAATAAATAAAACCAGATATTTTTTCCAAATCGAAAGCATGACGCAAAAGATAATATCGTTCCGGCTGAACCCAGAAACGCATAAACCAACAACAAGGCATTTATCAAATATTTCTTTTGCTCGCTGTTTTTATAAATAATACTAATTGCCTTATTCATTCATAATCCTCTCAATGACAGCAGGTACATCCATAACATTCATTCCGCATACACAAATTCCGTTTTCTTCCAGGGTATCCTGTCCCCCGCCTTCTTCTGCAACCAGATAAATCCGGTTATCTTCTGCAAGCTTCAAAAGCTGTGCATTTCTCTCTTCATCTATCACATCCAGACAACAGACAATCTTTCTTCCATTTCCTGTCTCCATGAACGTTTCTTCCTCTTCATGTAAAATCTTTGTATTGTCCTGTTCAAAGTTTTTCATGAATTCTAATATAAATGTTTCCGGTGCTTCTACAAGTCCCCCGTTAATCCATACTTTTCTTTTTTCTTCTACCATGAATAATCCAATGGAAAAAAGCACATCTATACTCTCTCCTCCATTTTTTGTATCCAAAAACAACACAACACCATCCGGAAGAGGTTTTGAATACTCTTTCACCATCAGCTTATTGAGTTTTGTAGTTAGTTTCCAATGAATCCGTGACATTCTGTCTCCCATCTCATATTCCCGAATATCAAAAATTTCTGCCGGATCATCGCCTGGTCTGTCTTCACTATAATACTCACTTTCTCCATCAAAATTCCATCCTTCATCTGTTCCAGGCTGACTTACATCATAAACTTTCGGTACAACAATGATATTAATTTCTTTATTCATTCTCTTGATGCGCTTAAATATCTTTAAATAGTCAAACAAGACAACATTCGCAAGTTTTACCTTCTTAATGCCACATTGTTCACAATTTACCGGATACAGAACCTTAACTTTACTTTTCCCTTTCAGGTATACCTGAACCTGAAATTTCTTTCCTTCCACATTTCCCCTGATTAAAATCTGCCCTGCCGGGCAAATGCTTTTATTCTCAATTAATAATCCAGCTTCATGAAAATCCTGCCTTGTAACCACCACATTTTCTTCTTCCACCGTGATTTTTATAAACCGCTCACAGATACATAGCCACACCAGAAGAACAACAGGCATCGCAACAGCAATCCACAAAAGAACAACCGGCTGATATGCATTATACAGAATACAAAGCAGACAAACTTCTGTCAAAATCATGAAATATAATATTTTATTTCGAAGCATTTTCCACCGCCTATGCTTTTATTCTCGGAGCCTTTACCCCTTGCAGTATCTTTATAAGAATTTCCTTCGCTGTCTTTTTTTCGACCCTTGCAGAAGATGATAACACAACACGATGTGCCGCAACATCACCAAAGGTATTCATCACATCATCCGGAAGTACATATTTCCTGCCTTTCATCAGTGCCATCGCCTTTGCCATGGCACATAGTGCCAGACTGCCTCTTGGGCTGAGACCCAGGGATAAATCTTTACTTTCACGGGTAGCCTTGGCCAGACGGGCAATATAATCATAGACTGCATCATGCACAAATACCTGATCCGCCAGCTCTTTCAGCCTTACAAACTCTTCCACGGTTATGACACCATTAATCCATTCCGGAAGCTGACGATTATTCTTTCCTTTTAAAATCTCCACTTCATTCTCTACTGCAGGATACCCCATGGAAAGCTTAATCATGAAACGGTCCAGCTGTGACTCCGGAAGATTATGTGTACCTACCGAACCACATGGATTCTGGGTTGCCATTACAATAAACGGCTCCGGAAGCATCCTCGTAATTCCATCCACAGTAACTCTTCCTTCTTCCATGACTTCCAAAAGTGCAGATTGTGTCTTGGACGACGTACGGTTAATTTCATCTGCCAGGAACAGATTACATACTACCGCACCCGGCTTGTATTCCATTTCCTGACTCATTCCGTTAAACATTCCAAAGCCAACGATATCCGAAGGAAGCACATCCGGCGTAAACTGTACTCTCTTAAAATCCAGTCCCAGCACGGATGCAAATGCCAGCGCCATGGTTGTCTTTCCCACACCCGGAATATCTTCCAGCAGAATGTGTCCTCCTGCCAGCATTGCCATAAACACTTTATCTACAACCTCTTCTTTACCGATAACCACCTTATTAATTTCTTTTCTTACAGCATCTATGATGTTCAAATAATTTTCATTCATCCGTTCTTATTCCCCTTGTAGTCCATTTTATAGGAAAACTCCATGGAAACCTGGCATTTTTTCGCCACAAGTTCCACGGAGTTTTTGCATTACTATTTTGTCAGCTGTGCAAGTCTTTCTTTTACCTGCTCCATCATCTGTGTATACTTCTCTAATTTAGCTTTTTCTTCATCAATCTTAGCCTGTGGAGCCTTACTTACAAACTTTTCATTCCCCAGCATTCCATTCACACGCGCAAGTTCACCGGACAATTTCTTTTCTTCCGCCTTTAACCGTTCAATTTCCTTATCCACATCTACCAGTTCCGCAAACGGCATGTAAATGACTGCCTTTGATACAACTGCTGATACTGCATCCTCTCCAATTCCGCTTTTATCAGCCTGTACAATTACTTCATTCGCATAAGCAAGCGTTGCAAAGAAAACTTTACCATGTTCAAAGATATCCCTTACCTCCTGCTCCTCTGAAACAACGTACACTTTAGCCTTTTTGCTTGGCGGAACATTCATTCCGGCTCTTACATTTCGAATGGAACGTACAGCCTCTTTGATTACTTCGATATGATTTTCCTCTGCCGGGAAATTAAATTTCTCCGTAAATACAGGCCATTCCGAACGCATAATCGTTTCTTCCTCATCCTGTATATTACAGAAAATTTCCTCTGTAATAAATGGCATATATGGGTGAAGAAGCTTTAAGGAGTTAATCAAAACGGTTTTTAACGTCCATACTGCAGCCCTTCTGGTAGTATCTTCCTCATTCCAGAGTCTTGGCTTAACCATTTCAATATACCAGTCACAGAATTCCTCCCAAATAAAATCATTCAGCTTGGACACTGCAATTCCCAATTCATATTTTTCCATGTTCTCCGTCACTTCTGCCGTGATATGGTTCATCTTGGATAAAATCCATTTATCCGCCGCAGTAAGCTCTTCCATGGAGAAGCCACTTACATCCATGTCATTCATCATAATAAAACGTGATGCATTCCATACCTTATTGGCAAAGTTACGGCTTGCCTCCACTCTTTCCCAGTAAAAGCGCATATCATTTCCCGGTGCATTACCGGTAATCAGCGTAAATCTAAGTGCATCCGCACCATATTTATCAATCACCTCTAACGGATCAATACCATTTCCAAGGGACTTACTCATCTTTCTTCCCTGAGAATCCCGTACAAGGCCATGGAATAATACCTTGCCAAATGGTTTTTCTCCCATCTGCTCATATCCTGAGAAAATCATGCGGATTACCCAGAAAAAGATAATGTCATATCCCGTAACCAGTACATCCGTCGGATAAAAATAGGAAAGTTCTTCTGTTTTTTCCGGCCAGCCAAGTGTGGAAAATGGCCAAAGTGCTGAAGAAAACCACGTATCCAGTGTATCTTCATCCTGTGTAAGATGCGTACAGCCACATTTTGGGCAAACCGCAGGCGCCGTCTTTGCCACTACCGTCTCACCACACTCATCACAGTAATATGCCGGTATTCTGTGTCCCCACCATAACTGTCTTGAAATACACCAGTCACGAATATTATCTGTCCAGTTAAAATAGGTCTTATCCATTCTTTCCGGCATCAATTCAATGTCACCATTCTTAACTGCCTCAACAGCCGGTTTGATGAGTTCATCCATCTTGACAAACCACTGTTTCTTTATCATCGGTTCGACCGTCGTCTTGCACCGGTCATGTGTACCAACATTATGAACATGGTCCTCCACTTTAACCAGAAGTCCCAATTCCTCTAAATCCTTAACAATCGCCTTACGAGCCTCATAACGATCCATTCCTGCGTATTTTCCGCCAAGTTCATTAATGGTGGCATCATCATTCATAATGTTAATTTCCGGAAGGTTATGACGCTGACCTACGCCAAAATCGTTCGGATCATGTGCAGGTGTGATCTTAACCACACCTGTACCAAATTCCATGTCAACATATGAATCTGCAATGACCGGAATCTGCCTTCCCGTAAGAGGAAGTTCAACCATTTTCCCTACAATATCCTTATATCTTTCATCATCCGGATGAACTGCAACCGCGGAATCACCAAGAAGTGTTTCTGGTCTTGTAGTGGCAATTTCAACAAATTTTCCTTCTTCTCCCACAATCGGATACTTAATGTGCCAGAAATGACCTGCCTGTTCTTCATGTTCTACTTCTGCATCTGAAATGGAAGTCTGACATACCGGACACCAGTTTACAATTCTTGAACCTTTATAAATAAGTCCCTTTTCGTACAGCTTACAGAACACCTCAAGAACTGCATCCGAACAGCCTTCATCCATGGTAAAACGTTCTCTGTCCCAATCGCAGGAAGAACCCAGCTTACGAAGCTGTTTTGTAATGGTTCCACCATACTCTTCCTTCCATTCCCATGTTCTCTTTAAAAAGCCTTCTCTTCCAAGTTCTTCCTTATCAATTCCTTCCTCCTTCAGAGCATTAATAACCTTAACTTCTGTGGAAATACTGGCATGATCCGTTCCCGGAATCCATAATGCTTCATATCCCTGCATCCTCTTAAAACGAATAATAATATCCTGCATGGTATTATCCAATGCATGTCCCATATGCAGTTTTCCGGTAATATTTGGTGGCGGCATCACAATGGTAAATGGTTTCTTATTTGGATTTACTTCTGCATGAAAATATTTCTTTTCTTCCCACTTTGAATATAATCTTGCCTCAATATCCGCAGGATTATATGTTTTTTCTAATTCCTTGCTCATTTGATATAAGTCTCCTTTTTATGTAAAAGATTTCATTTACTTCTGCTTCAGTCATCGTATTTTTCCACAATCTGCAGAACCTCACTTGCAAGTCCAGGATAATCTGCAATCAATTTTCGGAGTGATGACTTTGAACGTTCTGCCCGCTCTGAATTTTCTTCAATCAGTTTACGCAGTCCCTGCCTACGCATACTATAGTTATGACGTATTTCTACCATTTCTTTAGGTTCGCAAAGTGCCTTGACCTGCGACAGCCAGATTTTTGCATCATACAGTCCAAGGCTATGCAGAATTTCTTCCAGTTCTTCTTCATTATCACTAAGTTCCATTGTTGCCTGTCTGTATTTTTCTCTTGTTGCCTTGGTTTCCAGATAACGCTGGTATAGGTCTGCCAATTCATAAGAACTTTTCACGCCATATTTTTCATACTGGTATTCAATCAGATTCCGTACATTAATATACTTTATTTTAACCTTATTGTGAAGAGCTATTGCTCTGTTTATTTTCTTTTCCACCACAAGGGTATTATAAACTGTTCTCTGATACAGTAAAATATCACCTGCCGCAAAAAGTGCCGCAAGGAAAAGTACCATTGTAAACTGTAGTGAATAATCCTTCTGTGAAACTTCTCCCCAGAAAATCAGCACACTAAATATTATAGCAAAACATATCATTGATACAATAGTTATATTTTTAATTATTTTCTGTCTGTCCAGAAGTTCTCTGCTTTCCATTTTCAAAGCTGCCTTTTCTCCGGTCAGGGAACTCATGTCCTTTTTAACTACCTGAAGATATAGTTCATTATTTTTCAGATTCTTCATGGCATCCACGATTGTATCTTCTTCCTGCTGCATTTGAAGATATCTTGTTCCGGAAATCTTCTTTTCCCCGGTAAAAAGCATTTTTCTGTCGACGGATAAATCTGCAATACATTTTGCCAGATAGGTAATCCTGTCACGAATTTTTGCCGGCTGCCCTTCAATAATCTGAATATCCGAAAAATAGGCACTTACAGTCTTATACTCTTTTTTTGCAGCTTCCACATTATTATTACACTCCAGAATAATTTCACACTGCTCTTCTACATAATTATTCCTTTCCTGGGGAGTCAGCTTGGAAAAATCCACCTCTTCCAGGTTCATGTCCATTTTTTCCACATCTATTACAGCTTCCGGCTGTATCTTTTTTTTACGAAAAATATCCAAAAAACCCATTTTAATCCGCCTGTCATTTTAATTTTGCGATATTACTCAGCGTGAAACCGCTACATAATCAGCCTTCCATTTATCAAAGATCTGCTTCAGTCTCGCACTGTACTCCGCAAAGTTACCTTCTGAACGGAGCCGTCCTATCTGTGCAACTTCAATATAATCTTCACTATCCATTATTTTTCTGGAAATCTCATCCATTTCCCCCATACTGGAATTTCTCAGTTCTTCATCATTCAGTTCATCCAAAACCTTAATTCCTGCCAGAGCTGCTGCCATGTAATATTCCTTTAACGACTCCTCCTTATTATTTAACTGATATGCCATTTTAAAGCACTCTGCTGCCTGTTCAAACAAAAACATCCTTCCATATGCGACACCTGTGTTGTGAAATACATTTCCATAAAAATCATCCTTCATGGAATGTTCCTTCTGATTCAAAATATCTGCATAATTTTTAATGGCACTATCATATTTTTTATTTACCAGGAAATTATCCGCCCTTCGCTTCAAACGTTCCTCTGTTCCAAGTGCACTTAGATTATCAATTAGGGTTCTCAACTCATCTACTTCATTTTTGGTATAATAATCCACATAAAGAAGAATGGTTATGACAAGTTCTCTAAGTCCTGCCTTTTTCTCTTTCAAAAAAGTCAGTTCATCCGCAAGCCATTTATCTTTGGTATCATTGCGAATAAATTCTATCAGCTGCTCATCCACAAAATCATTACCCAGCAGATAGATATTATTATAAATACTATAACATAATTCTTCCAGAGAATAGACATAGATACCCAGGCAACTGATATAATACGGCTTCTGCGCTTCTTCACTTCTGCATAAAATCAAACCACCCATGTTTTCTCCTCCTTTTCGAATTTATAACCGGATATCCCGGTAAATAGTCTTATCCGTTGATTTATAGAAATCACCAAATCCCATGTCCTTTAATGCAATCCTGCATACGGATGCACTGCTAAAATCAATTTCCAGCATGAGCTTTGTCATCCGGTTTGGTCGTTTTGGAAATTCATCCAGTGAAATAACAATATCCTGGTCTGGTTTTTTCTCAATCGGCTTTACATGGATTACAATTTCCTTTGCATCATCAACAATAAACCGTAATTTTTTCCCTGCCATGTACCAGTTGGTTCCTACACGGATTGCACGATATACCTTAGGTTTCTCCCTTTCCATGATATCAATGTCAAAATCCGCCAGAATCCTGTCCTCACATGCCAGAATACGATTTTTATAATTTCCGCCATAAAAATATTCAAACGCTCCCAGAGAAGCACCTTTGGCATAAAGATTCTGCCCAATAAAAGCCCGTTTCCGATTACAGGCCGTTTTAATAAATTCCTCCAGATGCTGATATTTTTCAAAGCCTTCCCCTGTCAGATAAATTGCCGACATAGAAACATTATGAAAGATTTTCTCAGCAATTCCCGCAAGCTCTTTATCAACTTCCTGTTCCTGTGTTGCTTTTATCCGTTCTTTCTGTGAATCCACCATTACAACAGTCTTATTTTCCAGATTGGTGTAATTCATGTAAGAATAAGCAAATCGCTTTCCATCAAAGTCACATAAAGCCACGCCTCTCTGATATAGTTCTTCCTTTGCATTCAGACTATAGTAAACAAAACTCTCTGTTCTGTTAAGCAGAAGAATGTCACCCTTGTCAAATCCCATCCTCTCCAGCACCGAACAGATACTATCCAGCAGTTTTTTACTAAAATTATCCACACAAATAGCTACTTTATCTGCTTTTTCGATATCTGTTACCCGGATGCACTCTCTCTCCACATACCGAAACAGGCCTTCCAGAATATCTGCAGGCATATACTGTTCTTCCTCTATCTGAATCGGTTCTTCTCCCATGACTTTTGTAACAATATCCTCAACCCGAAGATATTCACCGTCATCAAAATATTTCCTTCCGGTATCACCAAATGCCCATTTATTCTCGCCTTTTTTCTTATAAGCCTCCGTCCGGATATGGTATGTCTGTGATGCAAATCCAAGAATCACGGATTCCGGTTCTTCCATACCACTTACCAGATAACTTGCCTGAATAAAATCAGTACTCAAATCAATTCCGATGATTAGTTTTTTCTCATCAGCCATACCTTTCTCACCTCTTTCTATAGCGGCTTAAAAATTTCCTCTGCCATTAATTCTGACATGACATAGCTGCTCATCATTCGCTTCAGAGTCTGAACATCCTGAAGTTCAATACACGCCAGCATATCATTAATCATGTCATATCTTCCCTGTGCTACATCCGCCTGAATTGTCTGATTGCTTACACTTCCGCTTTCTGTCAGTTCCTCCTGATTATCCTTGTGCTCTGTAATATAGTACTGCATGGTATCTCCATAAAACAGTACAAAGTTCTTTACAAAGATTCCCTCAAAAGCATTTTCCATGTTCTCAACCATATATTCATTCCGTCCATCTTCACCTTCCATGACGTAATGAATCAGCACCTTATGTTCCGGATTTGTCCGGTATTCCACAATTGTCTTATCCATTACCGTATGTGGAACCATAATGGTCTTTCCCAGCTTCTTGAAAAAAGCAAAAATTCGTCTTTTATCAATCATTTCATTCAGAATATTCTGCGCAATTTTCTTTTGTTCTTCTGTAAGTTCAATGGTATCAATATCATCTGCATAATACTTTAAAAGTGCCAGTTTACACACGTCTATCGTGTCCACTTCTTCCATGATGCGATGTTCAATGACCCGGAACACATCCGGGCTTACTACCATCTCTTTCACAAAAAAATTATAGGAATTACATGCAATGTATGCCTCCACCACACGTTCCCGTGCCCCATGGTTATAATAGCTTTCAAACACCTTTGCAAAAGAACTGGTATAAGAACGTACAAACATCATCTGATAAAGAATACGTTCCTCAAGTTCCGATGTATCAATGTCAAATGCCTGTGCAGCTTTCCAGAGCTCTACCATGTCTTTTGTGGCACAGTCATAGTACTTAACCAGATAGCAAAGAACTTCTTCATCATATTTGTGCTGCTTAAAGACCATCTCGCAGATGGAAAGAACCTCCTCATCCTTTTCCCCATCCACGCTGTCAATCAGGCTTGCACACATCCTGAGAAGGCGCTTTGGATTAATTCCCAATGCTCCTCTCTTACGGATAATTTCCATGGCATTATCATACCTGCCATTCATGATATAGGTCTCTGTAACCTTAATTCTACTGGATTCATCCAGTTTTTCAATGTCCGGTGTAATATACTCCTCATCAAAATTATCACCATCATAATCCTGATAATAATAATCTATGATTCTTCCCATAAACTCATTTCGGTAATACTCCGATACCCGCTTGTCCTGTATGACACTTTTATAACAGCAAACCATGTCATAATCCGAATACCCATATTTCTTGCCGCTTTCACAAAAATACAGAGACATCCAGAGATTATCTTTCTGATACTTAAATGCCAGCGGAATATACTTATCACCATCAAACACCTTCGAGCACTGATATAGATGTTCTCCCGTATAACGTCTGCCCTTACGGTCTCCCAGAACAATTCCTGCTCCCTGGGTATAAATATTAATATATGCTTCCCCATTAATAATTGGTCTTGCCTGAATCTCTTCCGTCTCCTTATGCTTTACATACACCACGGAAAATTCCGGATTATCACAGGTAATGCGGTAACTGAACAGAATATTAGAAAGCATCTTACTGGTATCTGCATTAATCATGGATGGTTCCAGCATTTCCTTATACAATCTTGCCAGATGGATATTAATATGTCCGCGGCTTACCTGATCCAGAACAAAACGTTCCATCTGATAACGATATGTATCAAACGTCTGCGGGTCATCATACCGGTTATAATAGATATTAGCAAACAGATACGCTTTTAAATTATAATCCAGACTGCTGTTATAAGAAAAATACAATAACAGAAGCTTTGGAAGCGGTTCCATTGTCGTCTTGTCACAGTATGCCAGATAATTTTCATATAGATTCGTAATCCTTAAATCAGCCTCCACGGCCTCCTTGATCCAGTAAAATCCATTATTTGGAAGCTTATCATTCTTTACCATCATTTTGTAAATGACAGCCAGTAATGTCTTATTATGACAACGTTCATAAAGTTTCACCATCAGATTCCAATAGGTCCTGGAATAAGTCTTTTTATTCTCAGAAATCTCGATAATATGAGACAAAAGCTTCTCTGACATCAGTCCCATTCTGCACGCAAAAAGAGCCGTCTGTATCTCAAAATCATCAAATACCCTTAACAAAAGTGGTTGTTCCGCAAATACCAGAGCCGCTTCAAGATACATAAGTGGACTGGTACAGCCTTTATAGAACTGTTCCTTAATCCTCGCAATCTTAAGACTTCTGTTCTTCTCGTATTCATCATCCAGGTAAAACATTACCCACAGAATCCGCCAGTCATCATTTCCATCCTCATACAAACGTTTTACTGCCCGCAGAGAATCTACGGCATATGGAGATTCCTGTTTGTGAAGGGAATTGACATAGAGATAATACGCATAAAGCGGAGCATTTTCCTCCGGATTTGCCATCACATACTCCCTGACATTATCAAGAAGCCACTTTGCCTCCTCGCGCTTTCTAACCGAAATCAAAAGCTGGGCATGAATCAGCTTATAATATGGATCATCATTATTTATGGAACGAATTTTCTCAATTGCCGTAAGGGACTGCTTCGTCCACTGAGACAAATTAATCCTCTTTACCCGGAAACTCAGGTAAGAATCCACAAGGAACACCAGATTCCTGTGAATTTCCAGGGAATCCTCCCTATTTATGGAAGTCTCATCCGAAACCAACAGAATATCAAAGTTTAATGTCTGAAAAGATGTTTCAAAGGTAATTCTTGCATAATTTTTACCGGCATGAAGCTTCTCCTTGTCAATAAAATAGCGAAGTTCATAACGGCTTCCTGCAAATTTATCTTCATCTATGTAGTCTGTCTCAGGACAAACACACGGATTGTCCGAAGATACCTTTATCTGGATGGAACCCCATGTATTCTTGGAAATCATGACAGAATCCGTCATGGAAGCAGCCAGATTCTTATATTCCCTGTAGTTTTCAGCTATCGATAATTCAATCCTGTTCTTTTTGTGGATGCTGATTAAAAACTCCTCAACACAATGTTTTACATCTGTCTTAGGTCCAAGATACCTTGGCTTTTCTCCGTAAAGAAGAAGTTCATAACGGTTCTTTAATTCATAATCATCCTTGAGGAAAATTGTCTCAAAGCTGTCTGATACAAACAGCTTATATGCTTCCTCCGGCTCCGTCTGTACCAGATTCGTAAAATGGAAAAGATTTTTTAACGCCCCCATAGAAGAATCCACTGAGTTATCCACAACCTTAAACGAAAACGTAACATTTGACTCACCGCCATTACTGATAACAATGAATCTTCCTTCTATCTTTTCTCCCTTACCGATTCCTCTTGTATCAACCTTATACTTAACCACATTGTCCACACCGACAAATGTAGCCTTCTCCATGACAACTGCATGATTGGTTGATGAAACAATACCCTTAATAGCCTGTCCTGCCACCGATTTAATGCGCAGTTCACCACAATAGATACTGTTAATACCTATTGCTTCATCAATATTAACTTCCGATAATTCTATCACCGGAGGCTCATATTCAAATACGCCTCTGGCAAGTCTGTTAATGGTATCTTTCATTGTTTCACCCAAAAAATAATCTTCTTACTATTCTATCACGAACCGTCGTATTGGCTCAAGGTCTATTCTTTAATTTGCTTAAAATATTCTTTTATGATTCGTTCATGACCGATTTCCTCCGGTTCATAAAAATGCATTCCGTCCAGCTCCTCCGGAAGATACTGCTGCTTTACATAATGATTCGGATAATCATGTGCATACAAATATCTGTCGCCATGTCCCAGTTTTGATGCCCCCTTGTAATGTGCATCCCGCAAATGTGCCGGAATCTGGTCAGACTTATGGGTTTCCACATACTCCATGGCTTTATTGATGGAAAGATACGAGGCATTACTTTTGGGTGCACAAGCCACATAATTCACAGCCTGTGCCAGAATAATTCTCGCCTCCGGCATTCCAATACGTTCAACAGCCATAGCTGCTGATGTCGCCACCACCAATGCATTAGGGTCAGCATTTCCAACATCCTCGCTGGCACAAATCATGATTCTTCTTGCAATAAATTTAATATCCTCACCGGCATAAAGCATTCTTGCCAGATAATAGACTGCAGCATCCGGGTCTGAGCCTCTCATGCTTTTGATAAATGCAGAAACCGTATCATAATGATTGTCTCCATCCTTATCATATTTAACAACACGTTTCTGAATACATTCCTGTGCCACTTCCAGCGTCAGGTGAATTTTTCCATCTTCACTCCGTTCTGTTGTGAGAACTCCCAGTTCAATTGCATTCAGGGCATTTCTTGCATCACCATTTGCCACATCTGCCAGAAAATCCGCTGCATCCTCATCAATCTCTGCCCGATAGCTTCCCATTCCCTTCTTTTCATCATAAACAGCACGATATACTAATTCCTTAATATCTGCTTTTTCAAGTGCCTTTAATTCAAAAATACGTGACCTTGAGATTAATGCCCCATTCACCTCAAAATATGGATTTTCTGTGGTTGCACCAATCATGACAATGGAACCATCTTCCACAAAAGGAAGAAGATAATCCTGCTGGCTCTTATTAAACCGATGGATTTCATCAATAAAAAGGATGGTCTTTCTTCCATACATTCCCATGTTATTCTGAGCCTCGGCCACTACCTCTTCCATATCCTTTTTTCCGGCAACCGTGGCATTAATGGATTTAAATTCCGCACTGGTTGTATTGGCAATAACTCTGGCGATCGTTGTCTTCCCCACTCCGGGAGGTCCATAAAAAATCAACGAGCCCAGTTTATCTGCCTTGATGGCACGATATAGTAATTTGTCCTTTCCCAAAATATGTTTTTGTCCCACAATCTCCTCCAGCGTTTCAGGTCTAAGCCTGGATGCCAGCGGAGACTCCTTTTTCATGCTATTTTCCCGCGCATACTCAAATAAATCCATTTTTTCACTCCGAAAATACAAAGTCTTTTTTTATTTTATCATTCTATTAATAATTCATCAACCGTAACAAAAATAAACCCTTGATTTTTTAGACGATCAACAATTTCCAGCGCAGCTGCCACAGAGGTGTCATAAATGTCATGCATCAGAATCACGTCACCGCTTTCCACCTCATTCACCACATATTCTACGATTCGATTCACATCCCGTGTATTCCAGTCACTGGTATCCACAGTCCACAATACCGGAGTCATGTCTATTTTTTCCTCCAGCGAAGCATTCCACGAGCCATACGGCGGCCGTATGTAAACCGGTCTTTCTCCTGTTATTTCTTCAATAATGCGGTTCGTCTTTTCCACTTCTTCCAATGCACATGCCACATTGACTGAGTCCAACTGAACATGGCTATACGAATGATTGCCAATCAGGTGACCATCTTCTTGCATTTTTTCAACAACTTCTGTCCGTTCTTCAATTTTTTCTCCAAGAAGAAAAAAGGTTGCCCGCACATCGCGTTCTTCCAATCCCTCCAGAAGCCTCATCGTGGTCTTATAGCCGGGTCCGTCGTCAAATGTTAATGCCACAACCTTTTCATAGCAGGCCATGGCAGGCACACTCGCTTTCTGTGTTTTCTCTTCCCTTGAAAGCAGCACCACTGTAACAACAAGTAGGATCGTTGTGAGAAAATATGGAAAACATTTTTCCAACGTATGTTTATTCCAATAAAAAATCTGCATATATTCTCCATCACAAGGATTTATATAAATATATGCAGAATAAAGTCTCTTCTAGTATTACAGTTTTAAGGATTAATCATCTGAAATATCAATTTCAAACTCATCCTCATCCGCTTCCTCCTGATAACGTTCATAATAAGAAAGACGTGTATTGTATTTTTTATAAAAAATATTTTTCGGTACAAAGCATACAATAAAAATAGCAATTCCCGCATAATGCGTATAATCGTCAAAAATACCTGCCATAATCACAAACCATAAGAGACCTGCCATTCCAACCATGTCAAGAACCGCATATTTATAATATGCCTTAATCTGTTTTTCTTTCTTTCTGCGAAAACGATCCGTAACTGCCGGTTCTATAAAATCCGTAAGAACCATGTATGCCATAACCCATGCAGCAAAAAACAGACGAAAAATCCATTGTTTATGTAAATGAAGTACCGTGCAGACTATCACATATACGATTCCCGCCAGAATCATCAGAAGACCGATTACCGCACAAATATTTACCTTATTCTTTTTTGCCATGATTTCTCCTTCGTACTCCCCAGTACGCTATTATTATAATATAATTGTCACAAAATGGCAAACTTGACTTTGCTTTTTCATGGTGCTATATTCATTTCAGCTTAAATCATCGTTTATAACAGAAAAGAGGTTATTCAAATGTCTTTACCAAATGATCCTGCCATGCTGCTAAGTTATATAAATACTCAGCTGCGTGATTACTATTCTTCTTTAAACGAACTGGCACAAAGCCTGAATGTCAAGGAAGAGGATATTATAAAAAAACTGGCCATCATCGATTACTCGTATGACAGCCAGCTCAACAAATTCATTTAAGGAAAAGGCGGCAGTCTATTTTCGGACTGCTGTCAATTCTTCTCCTTCCAGTTTAATCAGTATGACATCCTGTTGTCTGATTTCTCCCGAAAGAATTAATTTTGCTGCAAGTGTCTCCACGGTCTTTTGCATGAACCGCTTTAATGGTCTTGCGCCATACACCGGATCAAATCCATGCTCTACAATATAATCCTGTGCTTCTTTTGATAACTCCACCGTAAGTTCCTTATCCTCAAGTCTCTTATTCATGTCAGCAAGCAGTAAGGAAATAATATTGCCAATATTATTTTTTGTCAGCGGCTTGAACATAATGATTTCGTCCAGACGATTCAAAAATTCCGGCCGGAAATGATTTCTCAAATCACTCATTGCCATGTTTCTTGCATCTTCCTTAATACTGCCATTTTCATCAATACCTTCCAGAAGATAACTTGAACCAATATTGGAAGTCATGATAATAATCGTATTTTTAAAGTCTACGGTTCTTCCCTGCGAATCAGTAATTCTTCCGTCATCCAGCACCTGAAGCAATACATTAAATACATCCGGATGTGCTTTTTCAATTTCATCAAAAAGCACCACAGAATATGGCTTTCTTCGAACCGCCTCCGTAAGCTGACCGCCCTCATCATATCCAACGTATCCAGGAGGCGCGCCAATAAGCCTTGAAACGGAATACTTCTCCATGTATTCACTCATATCCAGTCGAACGATATTATTCTCATCATCGAAAAGATTTTCCGCCAATGCTTTGGCAAGCTCTGTCTTACCAACACCGGTAGGTCCCAAAAACAGAAACGATCCGATTGGTTTTTTCGGGTCCTTAATACCAGCCTTTGAACGGATAATCGCCTCAGAAACCCTTGTGACGCCCTCATCCTGTCCTATTACCCGTTTATGAAGTTCTTCTTCCAGATTCAGGGTCTTCATTCGTTCCGACTCATTAAGCTTTGCAACCGGAATACCAGTCCACCTGGAAATAATTTTAGCAATTTCTTCCTCTGTAACGCTCTCATGAACCAGAGAAAGATCTTTATTTTTAACTCTTTCTTCCTCTTGCTCCAGTTGCTTTTTTAATGTAGGAAGCTTTCCATACTGCAATTCTGCTGCCTTATTAAGGTCATAATTTTGCTGCGCAATCTGTATCTGACGGTTCATGTCCTCTATCTCTTCGCGTAGCCTGCTCACTCTGTCCACAGATGCTTTTTCATTATCCCACTGTGCTTTCTGATTTGCAAATTCTTCCTTAAGCTGTGAGAGTTCCTTCTGAAGAGTCTCCAGCCTCTCTTTACTTAAGTTATCTGTTTCCTTCTTAAGTGCTGCCTCTTCGATTTCAAGCTGCATGATTTTTCTCTGTTTTTCATCCAACTCTGTTGGCATGGAATCCAGTTCCGTCTTAATCAGTGCACAGGCTTCATCCACCAGATCGATTGCCTTGTCTGGCAGAAAACGGTCTGAAATATATCGGTGAGATAAGGTTGCCGCACTAACCAAAGCACCATCCGTGATTTTAACGCCATGAAAGACTTCGTACCGTTCCTTCAATCCACGCAAAATGGAAATGGTATCCTCAACTGTTGGTTCATCCACCATAACCGGCTGAAAACGTCTTTCCAATGCCGGGTCCTTTTCAATATATTTTCTGTGCTCATCCAGTGTCGTGGCACCGATACAATGCAATTCTCCTCGTGCCAGCATTGGCTTTAGCATATTGCCTGCATCCATTGCGCCTTCACTCTTTCCGGCACCAACAATTGTATGAATCTCATCAATAAACAATATAATCTGTCCATTGCTTTTCTTTACTTCATCAAGGACAGCCTTCAGACGTTCTTCAAATTCACCTCTGTATTTTGCTCCTGCAACCAATGCACCCATGTCAAGGGCAAACACCTTTTTGTCCTTTAAGCCTTCCGGAACATCCCCACGTACAATTCTTTGGGCAAGTCCTTCCACTACCGCAGTTTTACCAACACCTGGTTCACCAATCAGTACCGGATTATTCTTCGTTTTTCTGGAAAGAATCCGGATGACATTTCGAATCTCGGCATCCCTTCCGATTACCGGATCCAGTTTCTGATTTCTCGCTTTATCCACCAGGTCCGTACCATATTTCGTAAGAGTATCATACGTAGCTTCCGGATTATCGCTGGTAACTTTCTGGTTTCCTCTTACCGTTGACAATGCCTGTAGAAATCTCTCCCGGTTAATTCCCATTTCCCGGAAAATTTCTTTGATTGCCCTGTTCGGATTTGCAATGATAGAAAGAAATAAATGCTCTACCGAAACATATTCATCTCCCATCCTTTTTGCTTCATCCTCGGCACTAAGCAGTACCTTATTTAAGTCCTGTGTGATATATAATTCGCCGCCGGACACCTTCGGAAGTTTATTTAACGCATCCTCCGTCCGGTTAATCAATTGTTCCGGGCTGATTCCCATTTTTTCAATCAGTCTTGCTATAAGACTTTCTTCCATTGTCAGCAGACTATATAAAAGATGTTCTTCGCCAACCTGCTGATTTCCATATTCATATGCCAGTTTCTCACAATTTTGTGTTGCTTCGACCGATTTCTGTGTAAATTTTGTTAAGTTCATAATCTGCCTCCCCTTTCTTTATTGTTCTATATGTAATATAACACATACTTTTTAAATGTCAACACTTTTTTACAAAAGATTGCAAAAAAGAGGCTGACACATCTTTTCATGTATCCTAGCCTCTTTTGGTACTCTTTATTCTGTCTTGTTTATTATCCTTTCACTACTCCAGCTGATGTTCGTTTTTACCTTTCGTACCGGACTTCCCACATAAAGGCTCTCTTTTTCATCCAGTTCCCTGTTTACCAGAGAATTCATCCCTATCACGCAGCCATCAGGAATGACACTGCCTTTTAACGCCGAAGCACCCGCTCCCATCCAGACATGATTTCCTATCTGAATGTTTCTGGCAGGATTCAGCCGTTTCCCTTCTTTATCCAAAATAGAATGGCTGTCACTTGTCCGAATCTGGACATCCGGAGCGAATAATCCATCTTGTCCTACGTAAATCTTTGTTCCTTCCAAAACTGCCAGATGTGAATTCTTAAAAAAGCGATTATGGGGACCTACTTCCAATACATTTTCATCATCTTCCATCCACAGACTGCTTCCTTCAAATCCATTTTCTTCCTCTATGACAAGTTTGTTTCGGTTTCCTTTAATAAAAATACTGGTATTCTTCATCCGGGTCAATTGTCGGATTTCAATAAGATTATCTTCTCCCTCAACATAAATATTTACTTTGTTCAACAAAGCTGAAGATAGGACTACCTTTGAATTACCTTTCACCCGAATCTTATTCTGCCCAAATATTTTATTATATATCCAGAACATAACTCCGTATTTTCCAGGATTGTTCCTAATCCGTTCCTTAATTCCCATAATACTCCTTTGCCTACTTCATTAAAAAATCAATGATTGCATCTGCTGCCTCAACACTTCCTGTTTCAATGTCAAAATGAATTCCATCTGTGCAGTATTGGTAGATATTATCCTGATTCCATGCGAGAACCTCTCCAATGTTCATGTTCTCAATTCCCCAAAGCGATGCTGTTTCACACAAAACTTTTCCATAGTCTACGGAAGATAATCCAAGTTCATTACTGACGCCATCTGTATTTTCAAAGATTTCATATTTTCCTGCATAAGCAAAGGATGTTCCCAGAACAATGATTCTTGCATTCGGATATCCTTCTCTCAAATAGTAAAACATCTGATTGCATGCCCCGGCAAATGTCTTATTTTCCAATATTCCCATCTGGGTATCCTCAAACGCCTTCTTTGTATCTCCTAGGGGAATATTGTGAATCCAGTCATTTACACCACCCATGACAAAAATAATACCCGAATCCTGTGCAATATCATCTTCCACATCATACTTCATACGCACCGGTACACACATGCTGCTGTCATTAATATTGGCAATCGTTGTATCATTCATGCCACTATTATGTCCAATGAAATGAAAATAGCGGTCAACCAGCCGGCAATAATTATACTGATTTGTCAGGCTGTCTCCATACCATGTAACCTTCAGTCCAAGATATTCTTTCCGTTTTTCATAACTTTCATCGAAAACCAGCTCTGCCGGATTATATATTTTTATATGGGAAGCTCGTTCTGGAATCTTTCCCATTACCTGGTCATAGTATTCATCAAAAATTCTGACCGGATAGTTTTCGCCAAATGTGAACACCAGGTGTACCAATAAAAACAAAAGTAAAACACCTGCGCAAAATACCAGGAAATTTCGGTGAAGATATCCTCCCGTCTGTTTTTGTTGTTTCATTCGCCTATACCTGCTCCAGAGCCTTTGCCAGATCATTGATAATATCATTCACATCTTCAATTCCCACAGAAAGTCTCATAAGATCCGGTGCAACTCCCGCCTCCCGAAGCTGTTCTTCTGTCATCTGTCTGTGAGTATGGCTTGCCGGATGAAGAATACACGTTCTGGCATCTGCTACATGTGTTACAATTGCAATAAATTGAAGACTATCCATAAACTTAATTGCATCTTCCCTGCTTCCCTTAATTCCAAATGACATAACACCGCAGGTACCATTTGGCATGTATTTTTCTGCAAGGGCATGATACTTATCATCTTTCAGTCCTGCATAATTAACCCATGCAACCTTCTCATGACTGGTAAGGAACTCTGCGACTTTTAATGCATTTTCGCAATGACGCGGAACTCTTAAATGAAGTGTTTCGAGTCCAAGATTTAACAAAAATGCATTCTGCGGAGACATGGTTGAACCCAAATCCCTCATAAGCTGAACGGTTGCTTTGGTAATATAAGCTGCCTTTCCAAATTTCTTTGTATAAACAATTCCATGATAGGAATCATCCGGTGTCGTCAGTCCCGGAAATTTATCCGCATAAGCTTCCCAGTCAAAATTTCCACTATCTACAATACATCCCCCAACGGTAACCGCATGACCATCCATGTATTTTGTAGTGGAATGTGTTACAATATCTGCTCCCCACTCAAACGGGCGACAGTTAATTGGTGTTGCAAATGTATTATCTATAATAAGCGGAACACCATTTTTATGTGCAATATGTGCAAACTTTCCAATATCCAGAATTTCAACCGTCGGATTTGAAATCGTCTCTGCAAACAGGACTCTGGTATGCTCATTAAAAGCTTTTTGAATCTCCTCTTCCGATGCATCCTGATTAATAAATGTACAATCAATTCCAAACTTTTTCAGGGTAACACTGAATAAATTATATGTACCGCCATAAAGACTGGAAGAACAGACAATGTGGTCTCCCGCCTGGCAAATATTGGTTACTGCAAAAAAATTAGCTGCTTGTCCAGAAGATGTAAGAAGTGCCGCCACACCTCCTTCTAATTCAGCAATCTTGGAAGCTACCGCATTTGTTGTCGGATTTTCCAGACGCGTATAGAAGAATCCAGATTCTTCCAAATCAAATAATCTTCCCATCTGATCACTTGAATCATATTTAAAAGTTGTACTCTGATAAATCGGCAGAACCCTTGCCTCACCATTCTTTGGTTTCCAGCCTGACTGTACACAAATTGTATCATTACTATACTGACGTTCCATGCTATTCCTCCTAAAAAATCTTCTTACTTATTATATACATTTTATCAAAATATCACAACCTGTTTTATACAGAATCGCAAAACGTAAATTCTAAAACCCAATACCCGGACACATAAAAGAAGCTGTTGTGTTTTACACAACAGCTCTGTTCTTACCATCCATCTGTTCCCGCTGCTCTTGTTCTTGGCCAGTCATTGAAGGAAGTATCGTCGCTTACTTTTTCTGCAACAATTTCTGTCCCATTTAATGTCATGAAATATCCGTTATAAACACACTGAAAATAAATAATTTCACAATTACTATTGTAAGCTAAAGCAAACACAACTTTTCCATATGTTTCAGGATGTTCTGACATATATTTCGTCGAATTAGAATCTCCTATGGGAGACTTATTCTGAAGCGTATTATTTTCCATGTTGCTATCAGCCCCGGGAATACTATTAGCAAGCTGCGCTGCAATATAATAATCTGCTTTTTTCGACAAAGCACTAGAAAGGCTTCCACCTCCCGCACTTTCCTGCAAATATTTATATAAGGACTGATTACTAAATCTCCCCATTCTAACCGGAGTACCATTAATATTTTCTTCAAACTTCAAGGCATAATGAAATGCGTCCGGTTCCTCCATTAAAGCGTTTATTACAGCATATTGCGCTGCAGAATAAATAGCCTTTGCATCCGTAAGGGCTTTTGTCATCTTAGCACGTTCTAAATAGATAAGAACTGATACCGACAAAGTACCTGTCAAAATTGCTATGATTGCAATTACAACAATTAATTCCACCATAGAATATCCTTTGTTATTTTTTCTGATTTTCATACGAACCTCCGCATCCAAATTAACTGATAATAAAATTGTACCCAAAGATAATTTTCCCGTCAACCATCCTCAATCGTTTTCGAAAATATTTTTCGCAACGAAATTGTTCTTTTTTTAATACAATCTTATTCATTACAACATTGTACATCACAGAGACCATCTCAAACTTCTATGACATATTAAAAAAAGTGCGAAACAGGGGCGTAGCTCTATAAGCAGCGGCAAGGAAGCCAGATAGTGGAGCGACAGCCGGATTACGTCATCAAAGCTAAGACCGTTACGACAGGTGCAATAGGCAATTCTTTGTTTCTGTATATTGATATGCAACATAGCTTCTAAGAGGTGTGTAGAACAATACGACAAATACCAATAATATATTTGTATGAATGATCTACTACAAATGTATTGACCTATCAGTAAGATGAAAAAGGTTGAGAAATTGCTCTGACAGATGTACAATTTTATTTGACCAACAAAATGAATTACGCTTTTTGGAATGGAGATTAATATGAAACGAAAAAATACAGATATCATAAATTTCTTGTTTGAGGAGACAGTTAAACAGGCAAAAGATACGATAAGCCAACAGGTAATAGAAGAAAAATTAATGGCAAGGGAAGAAGTCTATAATGTGAATTTTAAAATGGAATTTAAAAAAGAATTATTCGTTGCTATTTGTTTTGTGTGGATTCTTTTTTTAGTTATATTCATTAAGGCTTTTTCCAAAGAAATATTTTATGCCTACCAAAGAGGAGCCTTATTTGACATAGCGTCTTACAGCACATGGAAAATTGTGATATTGGCAATGGCGCTGGCAGCGATTGTGATTGCTACTATAATTTATATAGTATGTGCGCGTAAGCCATTGCTTAGAGTTCAAAATACGAATATTTATTACGGTCAAAAACTGTACCATTGTTCTGAAATTACAAAACTGATTGTAGTTAAACGAACTAATATTACTAAAGTATATGTGAATGGCAAATATAAGTTTTGGGTATCCTCAGACTACTCCAATTACAGAAGCTTTATAAAATGGGCAGAGAAATGCCGTATTCCTGTTGAAGGAGACACTTCTATTCGAGGAGTAAATATTAATTTTGATTCAATACATAAAAAAATTAATCTCATTATGGTTATTGTTTTTGCCATTATGCTTGCATTTGGAATTATGTATCCTATTATATTAGTGATGATTAAGTGATATTTTTCCAGAACATCTTCATTAATCCAATATACTTGTTATTGGAGGAAAAAATACTGACAGCATTGTAGAGCAACCGGATAATTTTATAAAATTATCTATTCTCCAAAATCATCTAATTCATCAAGAAGAAGTGAATACTGTCTACAAATTGACAGTAATAAAAAAGAAAACCGCATATTTACCGGTTTCCTTATAAAAAATAAAGCGCGAGACGGGGATCGAACCCGCGACCTTCTCCTTGGCAAGGAGACGCTCCACCACTGAGCCACTCGCGCGTACCAAACAAGTACATTTGATACTATACTATATGAAAAATCATTTGTCAACAAAAAAATTTGAAAAAAGTGGCGGATTACTCCACCACCAATTTTTCAAATTCATCCAGTAATTCTTCAAATACCTTTAATGCACCTTCAACCGGTTCCGGAGACTCCATGTCCACTCCAGCTTTTTTCAGTACTTCAATCGGATAATCACTGCTTCCGCTTTTTAAAAAGTCCATATACCCCTCCACGGCACTTTTCCCTTCCCTCAATATTTTACCGGAAATTGCAACTGCAGCTGCAAATCCCGTTGCATACTGATAAACATAAAACGGAGTATAAAAATGTGGTATTCTTGCCCACTCTAAATCAATTTCACAATCAATGACCATCTCCGGGCCAAAATATTTCTCATTTAATTCATGATATACTTTACACAAAAGTTCTGCAGTTAGTGTTGTACCTTCCTGTACCATGGCATGTGTAATCTTTTCAAATTCTGCAAACATCGTCTGCCGGAACATTGTCCCCTTAAACTGCTCCAGAAAATGATTAATCAGAAATTGTTTTTCCTGAGGGTCATGGCTTTTCTCAAGCAAATCATGAATCAGCAGTGCTTCATTACAGGTTGATGCAACCTCTGCCACAAAAATCCGATAGCCCGCATAAACATGTGGCTGATTGGAATTTGACAGATAGGTATGAATGGCATGACCCATTTCATGCGCCAGGGTAAACATGTTATCCAGATTTTCCTGATAATTCAAAAATACATAAGGATGCGTTCCATATGCACCCCAGGAAAATGCCCCACTTCGTTTCCCTTGATTTTCATAAACATCAATCCAGCCATTTTCATAACCTTCCTGTAATATAGAAAGATAATCCTTTCCCAAAGGTGCAAGTCCTTCTGCCACTTTCGTCTTTGCCATTTCAAAAGGAATCTTCACTTCATAATTTTTTACCAAAGGAGCATACACATCATACATATGCAATTCATCTAATTGAAGAATTTTTTTACGAAGTTTAACATACCGATGCATCAGTCCGAGATTTCTTCCTACTGAATCAATCAGATTATCATACACCCGAACCGGTATATTGGAAGCATCCAGAGATGCTTCCATGGAACTTTGAAACTTTCTTGTTCGTGCAAAGAACCATGCCTGTTTCACATTTGCATGATACATGGATGCCAGCGTATTCTTATATGCACCATATGCAGAATAGATTGCCTTAAAGGTATCCTTTCGCACTTTACGGTCATGACTTTCCATCAATATGGAATACTTTCCGTGGGTCACCTCTATTTCATTCTTATTACTATCACATATATTTCCAAATTTTACGTCTGCATTATTAAAACTTGAAAATATATCCTTCGCGCCCTGTGCCATGTCGCTTGCATTTGCCATGACATTTTCCAGTTCTTCTGACAAAATATGCTTCTTTTGTCTTAAAATATTTTTAAGATACTGGGAAAACAAGGATATTTTCCCAGTAGATTGAATGAATTCCTCGAGACGTTCTTCCGGTATTTCCAATATTTCCGGTTCCTGATAGGAATACCTTGCATAGAACAGAGTCATAAGATTCTGTGATTTTCCCGCATAGTCCTGATACTTTGCATTTCCGGTATCCTCATAGTATCTCTGATTCGCATACACATATATCTTCTCTACTGCCTGTTCCAGTTCATCACTTGCCTTTAACGCTTCATAAAGAATATCTTCCGACTCATTTAATCTTCCCTTAAAAGGTGACTCCGTGTTCAGACACTTTTGTAACGTATCGAATTCTTCCT
>CAMEUH010000008.1 GCA_945938055.1 uncultured Eubacteriaceae bacterium
TCTGCGAAAAGAGTAATACCCAGAAGCGATATGTACAGCAATGGCTTCCAATTGTTGCAGCTGCACAGCTTGCAAAAAAACGTCCGGAAGAAAAAGATTTGTTGTTTAGCTGGCTGGATGTTTTTGAATATCAATAAGCTTTTATTATCATCATCACCTTACAAAGAGGGATGGATTCTGGTTTTCCGGCTCCATCCCTCTTTTATTTACTTTTATTTACTTTTACTTCGTAATTCTTACTTTTCCTTATCCAATGCGATATCCAATGCTTTCTGTTCTTCATCACCCAGGGCAATATAAGACTGTCCGTTAATAATCTCTTTAACATACACATAAGAACCTTCCGGTCCATGCATGGAATTCATGGAAAGGCCTGTATTATGTTCATTTAAAAGAACCAGTGCAAAACTTAGTTTTCCGCCCATTTCATTAAATGCATCATATTTAACCAGACCAACCTTGCAAACTGTCTTTTCCATTTTTTCAAAAAGCTCGGCAATATCTTTTCCATTTTTAAATGATTTTAACTTGATATCTTCTATTTCACCAAGTTTACTCTTTATCATTTCTTCCATGGTTCTTCCATCTCTTCCGCCCATAAAATCCTCATAGCGCTTTGTGAGATTCTTTAGTTTACATAATAATGATATCACCATAACAAAACAAATTATTAGTAGCACTGTCAGCCCAATAATTAAGTATGCTCCATTTATTGTTATAATTCCAAAAAAGTCAATCATATATGCTCCTTTTTCTTTTTATTAATTCATTTCTATTTGTTCTGTTTCAGAAATTCCATAATCCTCTCGAATTCTTCTTTTGAAAAGTAATTTATTTCAATCTTCCCTTTGTTATTCTCCTTATTATGAATCACAACCTTAGTATTCAAAAGCTTGTTCAGTTTTTCTTCATAATCTCTGTATACAAAATCATTTGCTGGAACTTCTTTCTTCTTTGCCGGCTTATCCAGATTTTTAATCAGTTTTTCCGTCTCTCGTACACTTAATTTATCATCAAAAATCCTCTGTGCAAGTATATATTGCTTTTCACCATCTTCAACAGACAATAATGCTCTTGCATGTCCGCTTGAAATCATGTCGTCTATAACCATTTGCTGAACACGCTGGTCCAACTTTAATAAACGCATGGAATTTGTTACTGCCGAACGGCTCTTTGCAACACGCTCTGCAACTTCATCCTGTTTCAAATGATATTCTTCAAGAAGTCTTTTGTAAGCCAGCGCTTCTTCAATTGGATTCAGATCTTCTCTCTGAATATTTTCAATTAAAGCCACTTCCACAATTTCCTGGTCTGTAAAATCCTTAATTACTACCGGAACTTCTTTCAACCCTGCAATCTTTGCTGCTCTCCATCGTCTTTCACCAGCAATAATTTCATAATATTTTTCACGTTTTTGTACTAAAATTGGCTGTAAAATTCCATGTTGCTTAATGGATTCTGCCAAGTCCTGTAATGCATCTTCATCAAATAATTTTCTTGGCTGATCCCTGTTTGGTTCCAATTCATTAATTCTTAACTTGGACTCAACTTTTTTCTCTACAACTTTTTCTACAACCTTTACTTCTTCGTTATCATCCAGATTTCCTGGGATTAGTGAACCTAATCCTTTTCCTAATCCACCTTTCTTTACCGCCATTTTTATACTCCTTTATTATTTATTACTTCTTCTGCTAACATTCTGTAACTTTCTGCACCTGCTGACTTTGGCTCATATACATTAATAGGAAGACCATGACTTGGTGCCTCTGCAAGTCTGACATTTCTCGGAATAATTGTTTTATAAACTGCCTGATTCAGATTTTCTTTTACATTTTCTACAACCTGGAGAGAAAGATTCGTCCTTGCATCATACATGGTAAATACAACACCTTCTATTTCCAATCCCGGATTCAATTTCTTCTTAACTAATTTTATTGAATGAATCAACTGACTTAAACCTTCCAAAGCATAATATTCACACTGAATTGGAACAAGCACGGTATCTGCAGCTGTCATTGCATTAACTGTAAGCATTGTAAGTGAAGGTGGGCAATCAATAATGATAAAATCATAATTATCTTTAACTCTGCTTATCTGTTCCTTCAATATGTATTCCCTGTTTTCAATTCCAATTAAATCAATCTCTGCACCTGCAAGATTTACATCAGAAGGAACTAAATCAAGATTCTCATAAATATTTTTCAATATTGCATCTTCTATTGTACATTCATCTATTACGACCTGGTAAATCGTATTTTTATTTCTTCCTTTATCAATTCCTAATCCACTTGTTGTATTTCCCTGAGGGTCGATATCAACTGCTAATACTTTCTTGCCCGCTTCTGCAAGACAGGCGGATAAATTTATGGATGTTGTCGTTTTTCCTACACCGCCTTTTTGATTTGCGATTGCAATAACTCTTCCCATTTTTTCAACTCCTTACATTTCCTCTTTATCATTTTTCAAATCACGAACCATATATTAGTATATCATCATTTTATTGTAATGGCTACAAAAAAATGTTTCACGTGAAACATTTTCCATCAGATAATGATATCAATCTATCAAAATCTAAATTGTTTCACGTGAAACATTTTTATTTCATACGATTACTTATTAATAAACTTAATAATGCTTTTATAGATTTCATCCAGTTCAAGGCGAACTCTTGTAGGATCAAACTTTAATATTCTGGAAATAAAATATAATCTATCTGCAATCTCTTCCAAAAATTTATTACTTTCCATATTAATATCTATCACATCAACGTTCTTCGCTAAAAGTCTCTTTGTCTCTTCATCACTAACTTCTTCCGAAGGAGTTTCATAGGATTCCTTATTTTCGGTGACAGAAGTAATCGTTTTCTGAGATAAATTTTTTGCTTTCTTCCCACCGGTCGAATACATGGCAACTTCTCCATTTAAACGGATTACTTCATTAGATAAGTTGTCAATTTTTTTCAGATTTGAATTAGCATGTGCGATTGCAACCGCAGTATCTTCAATTTTCAAATTAATCTGCTTAATTTCATCCGAAATAGCATCCGCCTCTGTCCGAAGTAAATCTTCCTGTGCTTTCAGTTCAATTACTTCACGATTTTGAAATTCCATCCGGCTGCCACTGGCACTAAAAACATTATGTGTATCGTTATCATAAAAATTTAGTTTAGAAATTGTTTTATGAATTTCATTTGCTTCGATTATTTTACGATTCATTAATGTTTCTTTTTCTGAGCGTTTTGCTTCCAAATCCATTAACTGTTCATTAAGATAATCAATTACTATTTTCATGAGCACCTCTCCATAAACAAAACATTACTTAATCGGTTCCTTTGATGGGAGACCAGCTTTCCGAGGATATTTTTTGGGAGTTTCCTGCACTTTCTTTATTACAACAAAAGAACGTTCAATATCTGATTCCGGCAAAACAAAATGCTGCACCTTTATCATACTTCCACCTAGAATATTAATTGCCTTTTTTGATGAATTCAGTTCTTCCTGAATTTCACCAGACTTTAATGCAATAAAATATCCACCCTTTTTAATAAAAGGAAGACAATACTCTGATAAAGTGGTAAGATTTGCAACGGCTCGGGAAACACACAAATCATATTGTTCCCGATGATTCGAAAGTTTTGCAAAATCCTCCGCACGACCATGATATGCATTAATATCTGATAATCCAAGTAAGTCAATTACCTGATTCAGAAATTGAATTCTCTTATTTAAAGAATCAAGTAAATCAACCTTTAATTCCGGAAAAGCAATTTTAAGTGGTACACCAGGAAATCCTGCACCAGTTCCAACATCAATCATCTTGGCACCGGCAGCTGCCAGTTTCACAAATTCAGGAACAACGTATACAGCAAGGCAATCAACATAATGCTTTAAAAGAACATCTTCATATTCTGTAATTGCAGTCAAATTCATATATTGATTCTGTTCAACAAGTACATTATAGTATTCTTTTAACTGATTCAACTGATTTTCTGCTAAAGTAATATTCAACTGTGCGAGCCTTCTGATAAAAGTTTCATCTGCTAAATTCATTACATTCTCCTATGTTGTTCAAGATAAACCAGAAGTACGGATATATCTGCCGGAGATACACCGGATATACGGGAAGCCTGTCCAATGGAACGAGGATGAAATTTTTTTAATTTTTGCTGTGCTTCCATACGTAATCCAGAAATATCGTCATAATTTATTGTTTCAGGAATTATTTTATTCTCCAGTTTTTTAAAGTGTTCTACCTGTTTTAACTGACGATTAATATATCCTTCATACTTTATGTTAATATTTACCTGTTCAACCACATCATAACGTAATTCTTTTCGTTCCGGGTCAATTTCTGCCAAATCTTCATAAGAAATTTCGGGACGACGAATTAATTCCGCAAGTGTTGTTCCCGACTTTAATAAGGTACTATTAAGTCTTTCCAAAAGATTTTGAACTTTATCCGTAACACCTACCGTAGTATTTTCCAGACGCTCAATCTCTTCTTTTACAATTTCCTGCTTTTTAAGAACCCATTCATAGGCTTCATCACTGACAAGTCCAAGTTCATGACCATATTTTGAAAGGCGGATATCTGCATTATCCTGTCTTAGAAGCAGACGATATTCTGCCCTTGAAGTCATCATACGGTATGGTTCATGATTTTCCTTTGTAACAAGATCATCAATTAATACACCGATATATGCTTCGGAACGGTCAAGAATCAAAGGTTCCCTGCCAAGAATTTTGCAGGCTGCATTAATACCAGCAATAATTCCCTGTGCCGCCGCCTCTTCATAACCAGAGCTTCCATTAAACTGTCCTCCACTGAAAAGTCCACTGATATTTTTAAATTCCAGCGACGGTTTTAATTGTACCGGATTAATACAATCATATTCAATTGCATAAGCATTTCTCACAATTTTAACATTTTCAAGTCCGGGAACCGTCCGATACATTTCATACTGGACATCCTCCGGGAGAGAACTGGACATTCCACCAAGATACATTTCATTTGTATAGTTTCCTTCTGGTTCAACAAACACCTGATGTCTGTTCTTATCTGCAAATCGTACTACTTTATCTTCTATGGACGGACAGTATCTTGGTCCCGTTCCTTCAATCATTCCGGAGAACAATGGAGAACGATGAATATTATTGCGAATTATTTCATGTGTCTTTTCATTTGTATAAGTAAGCCAACAGAACACCTGTTCTTTTTGGATAGAATCAGGGTCTGTCGAAAAAGAGAACGGAACAATCCTTTCATCCCCAAACTGTTGTTCCATCTTAGAAAAATCAATAGAACGCTTATCAACCCTGGCAGGTGTTCCTGTTTTAAAACGGAACATTTCCACACCATTTGCCTTAAGGGAATCCGTAAGATGATTTGCCGCCTGAAGACCATTTGGTCCGGTGTAATTGCTTACTTCACCATAAATGCATCTTGCCTTGAGATAGGTACCGGTACAAAGAACTACTGCCTTCGCATGATAAGTCGCTCCGGAAAAAGTTCTGACACCCTCAATAACACCTTCATTCACAATAATTTCAGAAACCTCAGCCTGACGAATCGTAATATGTTCCGTATTTTCCAGGACACGGCGCATGCTTCTGCTATATTCTGATTTATCTGCCTGTGCACGCAGGGAATGAACAGCCGGTCCCTTGGATGCATTCAACATTTTCGATTGGATAAAGGTTTTATCAATATTCTTACCCATTTCGCCACCAAGAGCATCTATTTCGCGTACAAGATGACCTTTAGAACTTCCACCAATATTCGGATTACACGGCATAAGGGCAATACTTTCTACACTTACCGTAAAACATATGGTTTCAAGGCCCATTCTGGCGCATGCAAGTGCTGCCTCACATCCCGCATGACCTAATCCAACCACAACAACATCATAATTTTCTTCCACATTTGGCATAATCTATTCCTCCACGAATCCTACTTACCCATGCAGAATTTTGAGAAAATCTCATTTGCAAGATCTTCTTCCACGGATTCGCCTGTTATTTTTCCTAATTCTTCGTATGCGTTCATCATGTCGATGGTATAAAAATCTTCCGGCATGGAATTTTCAATACTGTTAATTACTAGTTTAAGACTTTTCAATGCATCTTTCAAGGAATTCTTTTGACGAAGATTGGTTATAACCAGTTCGTCATTAAACTGAATCTTTCCTTCTATAAACATATCCCGGATAATCTGCTCCAGTCTCTGGATTCCATCCTGTGTTACCGTAGAAATACTTACAACAGGAGCATGAATAATATCCGAAAAAGAGTTTTCTTCCACAACGGAAACCAGATCCGACTTATTCAAAATGATAATCACTTTTTTATCCTGAATGATTTCCATGATTTTACGGTCATTTTCATCTAAAGGAATGGAAGAATCCACAACATAAATAATTAAATCTGCATTTTGTGCACATTCTCTTGCTTTATCCACACCAATGGATTCCACCATGTCTTTTGTTTCACGGATTCCTGCCGTATCTGTCAGATTAATTAAGATACCATTTAAATTAATTTGCTCTTCAATAATATCTCTTGTTGTTCCCGGAATATCTGTCACGATAGCTCTTTCATATCTTGCCAGAACATTTAGAAGGCTGGATTTTCCGGCATTTGGTTTACCAAGAATGACCGTGTTAATTCCCTCTTTAATCACTCTTCCATTATCAGAAGTCTGGATAAGATATTCCAGCTCCTTACAGATTTCATTAATCTTATTAAGAAGTATCTGTCCAAAATCATCCAGACTAATATGTTCCGGATCATCCAGTGCTGCTTCTATATATGCCATGTCATTTAAAATTTCCTCACGAAATTTCCTAATTTTTCCGGAAAGATACCCATTCAACTGATTAATGGATGACTTCATGGACATATCATTTTTTGAATTAATCAAATCAATTACTGCTTCTGCCTGTGACAAATCAATACGCCCATTCAGAAATGCTCTTTTTGTAAATTCTCCGGGCTCAGCCGGTCTTGCTCCATGCTTAAAGCACGTTTCAAGAACCTTATTCATTACAATCATGCCGCCATGACAATTTATTTCCACAACATCTTCTCTTGTATAAGTATTAGGTGCTTTCATGACCATGAGAAGAACTTCATCCACAATTTCGCCATCATCCACAATATTTCCATAATGAATGGTATGAGATGGTACCTCTTTCAGACTCTTACCGGATTTTTTTGATTGAAAGATTTCTTCTGCAATGGATAATGCTTCTTCTCCACTCATTCGTATAATTCCAATTCCGGAATTTGTTACACTTCCTGTGGAAATTGCAGCAATGGTATCTTCCGAATAATTCATTTCTGACTCCTTTAAAATAATATAGTAAATAAGCCATTACAATATTTCCTGTAATGGCTTATATGTAAACTTAATTATTGGAATGCTTCTTTAAATAAACAACTACATGCCGGAATGGCTCTTCCCCTTCACTTCTTGTTGCAACAAATTTGTCATTCTGAAGAGTAGAATGAATAATTCTTCTCTCATAAGGATTCATTGGTTCAAGAGTAACCGGTCTTCTTGTCCTCTTTACTTTATAAGCAATATTCTTTGCAAGAGATTCCAGTGTTTCTTTTCTTCTCTCACGATAATTTTCGGTATCAACCTTAACCTTCAGATATCCACCAAATTCTTTATTCACAACTAATCTTACAAGATACTGAAGAGAATCCAGTGTCTGTCCTCTCTTACCAATCAGCAGACCCATGTCATCTCCTGTAAGATTAATATTAACGGTTTCTTCTGCTTCATTCACATCAACATCAATGGTAACATTCATATCCATTGCATGAAACATATCTCCAAGAAATTTATTTACAACATCCTCTACAGATGCTTTCTTTGCTACTTTAATCTTAGCCGGTTTTGTATTAAATAATCCAAGAAAACCTGCACTTGCCTCTTCAATTACGGTATATTCAAGCTGATCACTTGGAACGCCCATTGAAATTGCAGCATTTGTTAATGCTTCATCTACTGTTTTACCGGTAAATTCTAAAAATTCCATAACTGTGTACCTCCAAATTATTTTTTATTATTTTTCTCATTATATTTTGCTACCATATTTGCTTTTGCAGCAAGACTTCCTTTATTGCTGCCATCATTATAATAATTTGTGGATTTCTTTATTTCTTCCACTTTTTCAAGATTTTTCCGCTTTGTTTCTTCTAATTTTTGCTGAATATTCTTGGTATTGGTGTTTGCTTTTGTAGATAATGTCTGAGGCGGAAGTCCCTGCTTTGCTCTTTTCTCATTGGCTTTTTCAAGATTCTTTTTAACCATCTCATCCATATCTATTTTATTAAAGTATGAATTTAACACAAGCTGCTGAATCGTCTGACATACTGCCTGTGCAATCCAGTATACACCAAGTCCGCTTGGAAGGGAAAATGCAATAAAACCTGTCATGAAAGGCATGATGGTATTCATGGTTTTCATGGACTGGGCAGCTGGATTATCACTATCCATACCATTATTACTACTTATGGTTTTCATGCTAATCCACTGGGTTAATGCTGTTAAAATAGGAATTAAAATCGCAATGGATGTAAAATTTGGTGTTACAGCAAGATTAATTCCAAAGAAATCATAAATGCCATATAATGCATCTACATTTTCAGAAATAAGTTCTGAACAGGCAGGAAATAAAGTCTTTAACTGTTCCCATTGTCCTGCAGAAAACATGTTCATTGCATCAATTGCTGTATTGGCCGTTGTAAAGTCTCCGGAAAAACCATTCTCACTCATAATAGTGGCAAAATTTGCCTGAGACATCAGACCATTTGCTCCAATCAGCATATTTTCAAATAATACTTTAATTGATGTAACATATGCAGGTATATTTTGTATTACTCTATAAAGAGCAAACAGAATAGGAAGCTGAATAATCATCTGGAGACATCCGCCTGTTGGTGATGTTCCATACTTCTCATAAACTGCTTTCTGCTCTTCATTCATCTTCATCACGGACTGCTGATCAGACTTTCCGCTATACTTCTTCTGAATTGCCTGTAATTCAGGCTGCATGATACTGGAAAGTTTTGAAAACTTCATCTGTTTAATGGTAAGCGGAAGCATAAAAAGTTTTACAACAATCGTAAATAAAATAATTGTCAAACCAATATTTATAATACCAAAATTTGCCGTCAGTTCAAATAAACCATTAAAAATCCAACCTAAAATTTTTGCGATGGGACCCAAAAATCCACCACTTTGTGTCAATAAAATCAAATTTACTACCTCCTAAGCATTGGACATCACAATCAAAACACTTCATGGAACTGGATCATATCCACCCTTGGAAAAAGGATTACATTTTAAAATTCTCTTCATGGCAAGGAAACTTCCTTTTAATACACCATGCTTTTCCAGTGCTTCTATGGCATAAGCAGAACATGTAGGTGTATATATACAGGTTGCATGTCCCTTCAGTGGAGACAGATATTTTCTGTAAAATTTCACACTACCGATAAGAAATTTCTTAATCATGATTCTCATCTCTTTTCAAAATTCCATGAATCTTGGAAACATGAAGCAAAGCACTTTCTGTTTCCATATAGCCAAGACCCTTAAGACCCGCCCTGGCAACAATAACAATATCATATCCAGATACAAATTTATCCGTATTGAGTCGAATGCTTTCTCTAATTAATCTTGCCAGTCTATGTCTGACAATACTATTACCAACCTTTTTACTAACTGAAATACCAAACCTTGTGGCATCTGTTCCATTTTCCAAAATATACATTACCAATAAACGATTTGCACGGGATTTTCCAGCAGAATATACTTTTCGAAAATCTTCGTTCTTCTTAATAACCTGATAATTCTTCATTATTCATTCCTCATGTCAAACTAAAATGGAACATCATATTCATTATAAATAGAAGAAAAGGCCACAATTCTGCGGCCTAAGCTGATAAAACTTTTCTTCCTTTTGCTCTTCTGGCTGATAAAACTTTTCTTCCATTAGCTGTGCTCATTCTTGCTCTAAAACCATGAACCTTTGATCTTGATCTCTTCTTAGGCTGAAATGTCATTTTCATAAAAACACCTCCTTATTAAACCAATATAAAATATATATGGTAAGCATATTTTGACAAGTATAAAAATAAACGTACACGCAGTATTATATTAAAAATTGTACTTACAGTCAAGCAAAAAAACACATTTTCATAATCTTTTGATAATGTTTTAATATTATTTGTAATAAGATTAAAAAAGTGATAAATTATAATTATCAACTAAGAAAAAAGGGAGGAACACATAAGATGGATTTTTTATTAGGTTTATTACCAGTTATTCTCATTATTTTTGTAATTGTCATTCTTTTGACAGGATATGTTAAGGCTTCGCCAGATAAGGCGTACATAATTTCCGGTCTGAGAAAGAAACCGAAGGTATTGATTGGTAAAGCAGGAATTAAAATTCCTTTTCTTGAAAAAAAGGATGAATTAAGTCTCCAGCTGATTCCAATTGATGTTAAAACCTCCAATGCAGTTCCTACTGCAGATTACATTAACATTAATGTTGATGCAGCAGTCAATGTTAAAATTAGTGATAATCCGGAATACTTAAATCTTGCTGCACAGAACTTTTTAAATAAGAAGACAGAGTATATTGCAAATGTTGCAAGAGAAGTTCTGGAAGGTAACATGCGTGAAATTGTTGGTAAGATGAATCTTGAGGAAATGGTTTCTGACAGACAGAAATTTGCACAGCTGGTTAAGGAAAATGCCGAACCGGATCTTGCTGCAATGGGTCTTGACATTGTAAGTTTTAATGTACAGAATTTTGTTGACGGAAACGGCGTTATTGAAAACCTTGGTGTAGATAATATTGTAAAGATTCAGAAAAACGCTGCTATTTCCAGGGCAGAAAGTGAAAAAGAAATTGCAAAGGCACAGGCAAATGCCAAGAAAGAAGCCAATGATGCCCAGATTAACGCTGCAACCGAAATTGCAATTAAAGAAAATGAATTAGAAATTAAAAAAGCCGAATTAAAGAAAAATGCAGATATTAAGAAAGCTGAAGCAGATGCTGCTTATAAGATTCAGGAAGAAGAGCAGCGGAAAACTGTAGAAATTACAACTGCAAATGCTAATATTGCAAAACAGGAAAAAGAAATTCTCTTAAAACAAAGAGAAGCGGAAGTAATGGAACAGGCTCTTGATGCAGAAATCAAGAAAAAAGCGGAAGCACAGAAATTTGCACGTCAGCAACAGTCCGATGCCGAACTTTATGAAAGACAAAGAAAGGCTGAAGCTGAGAAATTTGAAAAAGAAAAAGAAGCTGAAGCCTTAAAAGCAACTGCTGAGGCACAAAAATTTGCAAAAGTCCAGGAAGCAGAAGGTATTCGCATGCTGGGTGAAGCAGAAGCAAGAGCAATTGAAGCTAAGGGTGTTGCGGAAGCAGAAGCAATGGAAAAGAAAGCGGAAGCAATGAAAAAATATGGTCAGGCTGCCATGATGGAAATGATTGTAAAAGCTCTCCCTGAAATGGCACGTGCCATCGCAGAACCTTTACAGACAATTGATAAGGTAACCATTATTGACAGTGGTTCAGGAAATAATGGTGTAAGTTCCATGGGAGATTATGTTCCAAGTGTACTTGCTAAAACCATTGAAACTGTGAAAGAAACAACAGGTCTTGATATTACGGAGATTATGAAAGCAAATACTTACGATGCACAAGTTAACCGTAATATTAACATAACCGGATTAGACGAAGAAAAAGCAAAAGAAGTTGTTTCATCAGCTGTTACACAAAGTATTGTTCAGTAACATTAATTCCTAAATTAATTTAAAAGAGTATTGCAAATTCATCATTTTATCAACATTTGCAATACTCTTTTCTGATTTATTCACAAAGTTATCAACATTTTTTAAAGTTTTGCACAAAAAATAATCTTACTTTACCATAATAATATCCACATTTTGTGTAAAACTTGTGGATAAGTGGTGCATAAATTAAAAAGAATATCCTATTTCATCTTAAATAGGCTCTTTTCAAAATTGAATAAAGTTATTCACTTATTAACATTAATAGATTTCCATCCTTTCACAATAAACCATATTATGTAAATCTCATAACATTATTATTCCTTGAATATTTCTGGAAATTGTTCTATAATATATGTTGAGATTGTATCGTTAGGAGAAAACAAATGTTAGACTTAATTAAAGAAAAATGGGACTTTATCCTGGAAACCATGAAAAAAGAATACGATATTTCAGATGTTTCCTTTAAGACATGGATTCTTCCCCTAAAAGTATATTCCTTTGACAATAATATTGTCACAATTCTTGTTTCCGAGCAGCCAATGGGACTTGATTATATTAAGAAGAGATATATGACTCCTCTTCAGGTAACCATCAGTGAAATTATTGGAACAGAAGTAACCGTTCATTTCATTCTTCCTAATGATGCACAAAAAACGGTAAAAAAAGAAGATATTCCTTCCTATAATAATGGAATACCAAAATCCAACTTAAATCCAAAGTATACTTTTGATACTTTTGTCGTTGGTAACAACAATAATTTTGCACATGCTGCATGTCTTGCCGTTGCAGAATCACCTGCAGAAGTCTACAATCCATTATTTATCTATGGAGGCGTAGGACTTGGAAAGACACATCTGATGCAATCCATTGCACATTTCGTAGAAGAGAACAGCCCTCAGCTTAAAGTAAAATATGTTACTTCTGAAGAATTTACCAATGAGCTGATTGAATCCTTAAAAAATCAGAAACTTACAAACAGCGAGTTTCGTGAAAAATATAGAAATGTAGACGTCCTTTTAATTGACGATATCCAGTTCATTATTGGTAAGGAAAGTACCCAGGAAGAATTTTTCCATACTTTTAACACGCTCTATGGTTCGAATAAACAAATCATTATTTCGTCAGACAAGCCTCCAAAAGAAATGGAAACTTTAGAAGAACGTCTTAGAACAAGATTTGAATGTGGTCTGACGGTTGATATTCAGATGCCTACTTATGAAACAAGCATGGCTATTCTCGATAAAAAAATTGAAGCAGAAGGATATTTTGTTCCTTTTGAAGTAAAAGATTTTATTGTAAACAACATTAATTCCAACATCAGGGAACTGGAAGGCGCTCTTAATAAGATTACTGCCTATTCCAAAGTTGCAAAGACTGAAATTACTTTAGACCTTGCAAAGAATTTACTAAAAGATTTAATCATGCCAAATGCCCATAGGGAAATTACCATTGAATATATCATCCAGGTTGTGGCAGACCATTTTGGAATTACGATTGCTGACATTATTTCTGCTAAAAGGAAGTCAGAAATTGTTTATCCAAGACAGATTGCCATGTACCTTTGCAGAAAATGCACAGATGAACCTCTTACATCCATTGGTAAATACATGGGTGACAGAGATCATACCACAGTCATTCATGGTGCAGAAAAAATTGAAAAAGAATTAACTTATAATGAAAATACAAAAAATGTCATTGATGTATTAATTAAAAAGATAAATCCAAGTTAAATATTTAATTTGGATTTAATAAAGAAATTTTAAAGAATCCACATTTCATTCAAAATCCTGTGATTTTAATGTGAATGAAATGTTTATAAAAATGATGAACTTATTTTCCATGTTGATAACTCAAAAATTATCAACCATCATTTTTGAAGTTTTTCACATACTTATTAGATGGGATAAAGTTGCTTATTTACTGGCTAAAAGGTAGTTTTCAACATACCCACAGTCCCTACTACTAATACTACTGAATTGAATATATTATTTATTTATTTAAAAGGCTGAAAGGAGTTATCAACAACAAATGAAATTATTATTCAACAAATCATCCCTTCTTCAAGGAGTCAATATTGTTTTAAAAGCAGTTCCTTCCAGAACTACCATGCCTATCTTAGAATGTATTCTGATTGATGCCACAACACATGAAATAAAATTTACAACCAATGACATGGAACTTGGAATTGAAACAAAAGTAAAAGGAGAAATTATTGAAAAGGGTAAAATTGCCATTGATGCAAAAATGTTTTCTGATATTGTAAGAAAGCTTCCTGATAATGAAGTAATGATTGAAACAGATAGTAATTTTAACGCAATAATTACTTGTGAAAAATCAAAATTTAATATTGCTTCCAAATCAGGAGATGATTTTTCCTATCTCCCTTATATTGAGAAAGAAAAATATATTACCATTTCCCAGTTTGGATTAAAAGAAGTAATTCGTCAGACCATTTTTTCCATTTCTGATAATGAAAGTAAAAAGCTGATGACAGGCGAATTATTTGAAGTGAATAATAATATATTAAAGGTTGTTTCCCTGGATGGGCATAGAATTTCCATTCGAAAGGTTGAAATCGAGGGAAATGATAATTCTATTAAAGTTGTTGTTCCAGGAAAAACATTGATTGAAATTAGTAAGATTTTATCCAGTGAAGTAGAAGATAAGGTTAATATTTTCTTCACAAATAATCACATATTGTTTGAGTTTGATAATACGATTGTGGTTTCAAGACTCATTGAAGGGGAATATTTTAAGATTGATCAGATGATTTCCAGTGATTATGAGACAAAAGTAGTCATTAATAAAAAAGAATTTTTAAATTGTATTGACAGAGCAACTCTTCTGGTTCGTGAAGGGGATAAAAAACCTATTATCATCAATATTACGGATGGAAGTGTTGAACTTAAGGTAACATCACCTCTTGGTTCCATGAATGAAGAAATAGATATTACGAAAGAGGGCAAGGATATCCTTATTGGATTCAACCCGAAGTTTTTAATGGATGCCTTGAGAGTTATTGATGATGAAGAAATTAACATTTACCTTGTTAATTCAAAGGCACCATGCTTTATCCGTGATAATGAGGAAAAATATATTTATTTGATTTTACCTGTTAATTTCTCACAGGCATAGAAAAAAGAGGGACCTAAAATGGAAGTTATCAAGTTAAGAACAGAATATATAAAGCTTGGTCAGGCGTTAAAAGCGGCAGGTCTTGTAGAATCCGGAGTGGAAGCAAAGGATGTTATTGTTAACGGTGAAGTTAAGGTTAACGGAAAAACAGAGATTCAGCGTGGAAAAAAGCTTTACGGCGGGGACATGATTTCATTTAATGGAGCAGAGATAAAAATTGAAGATTAATTCTCTTGATTTACAGAATTTTAGAAATTATGACATGCTGCATATTGAGTTTGATAAAGAAACTAATATCATCTATGGAGATAATGCACAGGGAAAGACTAATATTCTGGAAGCGGTATATGTGTCGGCAACCACAAAATCACATCGTGGAAGTAAAGACAGAGAGATGATTTCTTTCAATGAAGAAGAATCTCACATAAAAGCTGTTGTTGAAAAAAAAGGAACTCCTTACCGCATTGACATGCATTTAAAAAAGAATAAGTCTAAAGGAATTGCCATAAACGGAATTCCAATAAAAAGAGCATCTGAGCTTTTTGGGGTAATAAATATTGTATTTTTTTCACCGGAAGACTTAAACATCATAAAAGATGGTCCTGCAGCAAGAAGAAGATTCATTGACATGGAATTATGTCAGATTGATAAAATTTATTTAAATGACATCAGTAATTATAACAGGATTCTCATACAAAGAAATAAACTGTTAAAAGATTTGTATTTCCGGGATGATATCAAAGATACACTGGATATATGGGACATGCAGCTGGTTCAATATGGAATAAGGATTATAAAAAGAAGAAAATCTTTTTTTGAGGAATTAAATGAAATCATAAAAGAAATTCATGGTAATTTATCCGGTCATAAAGAAGAATTAATGATAGAATATGAACCTAATGTAGCATGGGAAGATATGGAAAGACAGGTTTTTCTTTCCCGTGAAAGAGATTTAAAGACAAAGATGACAAATATCGGACCTCATAAAGATGATATTTGTTTTCAGATTAATGAAAAAGATGTTCGGAAGTACGGTTCACAAGGACAGCAGAGAACATCTGCTCTTTCTTTAAAACTTTCAGAAATAGAGCTGGTTAAAAAGAATATTCATGATGATCCAATTCTTCTTCTGGATGATGTATTATCGGAACTTGATAGTAACAGGCAGAATTACCTTTTGAATAGCATTAAGGATATTCAGACGATTGTTACCTGTACGGGACTTGATGAATTTATTAATAACCGTTTTGAAATAAATAAAATATATAAAGTAATTGATGGAAAAGTTTCCATGGAAAATTAATTTTGAGAAAGTTGGAGGATTAAGATGAGTACTGAATACGGTGGAGATCAGATACAGATATTGGAAGGACTGGAAGCAGTCAGAAAAAGGCCGGGTATGTATATTGGAAGTACATCGTCAAAGGGATTACATCATCTGGTTTATGAGATTGTTGATAATGCCGTGGATGAAGCATTAGCAGGTTTTTGTGACACTATCAGGGTAACGATACACGAGGATAATTCCATTACTGTTCTGGATAATGGACGTGGTATTCCGGTAGGAATTAATCATAAAACAGGTCTTCCGGCAGTTGAAGTTGTTTTTACGGTACTTCATGCAGGCGGTAAATTCGGAGGAGGAGCTTATAAAGTATCCGGCGGACTTCATGGTGTAGGTGCTTCTGTTGTAAATGCATTGTCCGAATGGCTTGAAGTGAAAGTATATAGCGAAGGAAAAATACATATGCAGCGCTATGAAAGAGGAAAAGTAATATATCCTCTTAAAGTCATAGGAGAATGTCCAAAAGAACAGACAGGAACGGAAGTTACTTTTAAACCGGATGGAGAAATTTTTGAAGAACTGATATACGATTTTGATGTATTAAAGACCAGACTTCGTGAAATGGCTTTTCTTACTAAGGGAATCAAGATTATTTTAACAGATGAAAGAGAAGAAGGAAAAGAAAGAACCTTTCACTATGAAGGTGGTATTAAGGAATTTGTTCAGTATTTAAATAAAAGTAAAACTCCTTTATATGAAAATATCATTTACTGTGAAGGTAAAAAAGATAATGTCTATGTGGAAGTTGCACTTCAGCATAATGATTCTTATACGGAAAGTACCTATAGTTTTGTAAATAATATTAATACACCGGAAGGCGGTACCCATCTTGCAGGTTTTAAAAATGCCATAACAAAAACTTTTAATGATTATGCAAGAAATGGAAAGATTTTAAAAGACAGTGACCCGAATCTTACAGGTGATGATATCAGGGAAGGTCTTACGGCAATTATTAGTGTGAAACTGGAAGAACCACAGTTTGAAGGGCAGACAAAGCAGAAGCTTGGAAATAGTGAAGCAAGGGGAGCTGTTGATAGTATTGTAAGTGAGCAGCTTACCTATTTTCTGGAACAGAACCCTGCAGTTGCCAAGACTATTTGTGAAAAATCTGTTCTTGCGCAGAGAGCAAGGGAAGCTGCGAGAAAAGCAAGGGATTTAACAAGAAGAAAAACAGCTTTGGATTCTACAGCACTTCCTGGAAAGCTTGCGGACTGTTCTGACAAGAATCCGGAAAACTGTGAAATTTATATTGTAGAGGGTGATTCCGCAGGTGGTTCTGCAAAGACAGCAAGAAGCCGTGCAACACAAGCAATTCTTCCTCTTCGTGGTAAGATTCTTAATGTAGAGAAAGCAAGACTTGACAGAATTCTTGGAAATGCGGAAATTAAGGCAATGATTACTGCATTTGGTACAGGTATTCATGAAGATTTTGATATCAGTAAATTAAGATACCATAAAATTATTATCATGACAGATGCCGATGTGGATGGTGCACATATCAGTACACTTCTGCTTACGTTTTTCTACCGGTTTATGCCGGAGTTAATCAAGCAGGGATATGTTTACCTTGCACAGCCGCCTCTTTATAAACTTGAAAAGAATAAGAAAGTCTGGTATGCATATAGTGATGAACAGCTGAATGATATTCTGACAGAAGTAGGAAGAGATCAGAATAATAAGATTCAGCGTTATAAGGGACTTGGTGAAATGGATGCAGAGCAGCTCTGGGAAACTACCATGGATCCGGAAAAGAGAATTCTTCGCCGTGTTATGATTGATGCAGAAACAGAATCCGAAATTGATGTAACATTTACTACATTAATGGGTGATAATGTTGAACCAAGACGTGAATTTATTGAAGCAAATGCAAAGTATGTAAAGAACTTAGACATATAATTAAAAGAATAGGAGTAATCAAATGGATGAACATATCTTTGATAAAGTTCATGATGTAGACCTTAAGAGAACCATGGAGGATTCATATATTGATTATGCCATGAGTGTAATTGCCGCCCGTGCACTTCCGGATGTAAGGGATGGTCTTAAGCCTGTACAGCGTAGAATTTTATTTTCAATGATAGAATTAAATAATGGACCGGACAAGCCTCATAGAAAATGTGCCCGTATCGTTGGTGATACTATGGGTAAATATCATCCACATGGTGATTCGTCCATCTATGAAGCTTTGGTAAAACTTGCTCAGGATTTTTCAACCAGATATCCTCTGGTGGATGGACATGGTAACTTTGGTTCTGTGGATGGCGACGGAGCAGCTGCAATGCGTTATACAGAAGCAAGGCTTAGTAAAATTTCAATGGAAATGCTTGCAGATATTAATAAAGATACCGTTGACTTTGTACCAAACTTTGATGAAACAGAAAAAGAACCTGTTGTGCTTCCATCCAGATATCCAAATCTTCTGGTAAACGGAACTTCCGGTATTGCTGTAGGAATGGCGACGAATATTCCACCTCACAATTTAAGAGAAGTGATTAATGCCGTAGTTAAAATCATTGATAATCAGGTAGAAGAAGATCGTCAGACAAATATTGAAGAAGTACTTGATATTGTAAAAGGTCCTGATTTTCCAACAGGAGCAACCATTCTTGGAAAAATGGGAATTGAGGAAGCATATCGTACTGGACGTGGTAAAATTCGTGTCCGTGCGGTGACAGATATTGAACCAATGTTAAATGGAAAAAACAGAATTATCGTTTCAGAACTTCCATACATGGTTAACAAGGCAAAATTAATTGAAAAAATTGCAGAGTTAGTTCGTGATAAAAAGATTGATGGAATTACAGACCTTCGGGATGAATCAGACAGAGAAGGAATGAGAATTGTTATTGAACTTCGAAGAGATGTAAATCCGAATGTTGTTTTAAATAATCTTTACAAGCATACCCAGATGCAGGATACATTTGGTGTTATCATGCTTGCTCTGGTTAATAATGAGCCAAAAGTATTGAATCTTCTTGACATGCTCAATTATTACCTTCTCCATCAGAAGGATGTTGTTACAAGAAGGACAAAATATGATTTAAATAAGGCAGAAGAACGTGCCCACATTTTGGAAGGATTAATGATTGCCTTGGATAACATTGATGAAGTCATCAATATTATTCGTGGTTCCGAAAATGTTGCCATTGCAAAAGAAAAATTAATGGAGCGTTTTGGTCTTTCTGATGCACAGGCACAGGCAATCGTGGATATGCGACTGCGTGCTCTTACCGGTCTGGAAAGAGAAAAACTGGAGAAAGAATATGCAGAATTAATGCAGAGGATTTCCGAATTGAAAGCAATTCTTGCAGATGAAAAGAAGCTTCTGGGAGTCATTAAGGAAGAACTTCAGATTGTATCAGACAAGTATGGTGATGACAGAAGGACATCCATTGGATTTGATGAATTTGATATTTCCATGGAAGATTTAATTCCAAATGAAGATACGGTCATTGCAATGACAAATCTTGGTTATATCAAGAGAATGACACCGGATAATTTCAAGAGCCAGAATCGTGGAGGTAAAGGAATCAAAGGAATGCAGACCATTGAGGATGATTATATTGAAGATCTCTTAATGACAACATCCCATAGTTATATGCTTTTCTTTACCAATACAGGTCGTGTATATCGTATTAAGGCATACGAAATTCCGGAGGCAGGAAGAACAGCAAGAGGTACGGCAATCGTAAATATTCTGCAGTTGATGCCGGGTGAAAAGATTAGCGCAATCATTCCAATTGAACAGTATAAGGAAAATAATTATCTTTTCATGACAACAAAGAATGGTATTGTAAAGAAAACCTCTATTACAGAATATGCAAATATTCGTAAGACTGGTATACAGGCCATAACATTGCGTGATGATGATGAACTGATAGAAGTAAAGCTTACAGATAACAGTAAAGAAATTCTTCTTGCCACAAAATATGGTCAATGTATCCGTTTTAAGGAGTCCGATGTAAGACCTACCGGAAGAAGTGCAATGGGTGTTATCGGTATGAATCTTGAAGACGGGGATGAAGTTGTTGGAATGCAGTTAAACACTCAGGGAGAAAATCTTTTGATTGTTTCTGAAAATGGTCTTGGAAAGAGAACACCAATAGAAGAATTCACGGTGCAGCATCGTGGTGGTAAGGGTGTCAAGTGTTACAAGATTAATGAAAAGACAGGAAATGTTATTGGTGTAAAGGCTGTAGATGATACTAGGGAAATCATGCTGATTACCACAGAAGGAATTATTATTCGTATTGATGTAACCCAGATTTCCATTCTTGGAAGAATTACTTCCGGTGTGAAGTTAATTAATCTGGATAAGGGTGTTAAAGTTGCAACTGTTGCCAAGGTACGTTTTAATCCGGACAAGGATAATGACGAAGAAATAGATAATCCGGAAGAACTGACCACAGAAGAATAATTAAAAAGGGCATCTATCGGATGCCCTTTTGTGCATGACATTATGAAAATTGATGGAGAAAAAAATGAGAACAATAAACACAGAGACAATTGTTAAAAACATTAAGGAAATGTGCATTGAAGCAACACATTTTCTTACGGATGACATGAAAACAGTATTTGAAAAAGCAGTAGAGACAGAGGAATCGTTACTTGGAAAGCAGGTATTGAACCAGCTTCAGGAAAATCTCTCCATTGCAGGAAGTGAAATGATTCCGATTTGTCAGGATACAGGGATGGCTGTAATTTTCATGAAAGTGGGACAGGAAGTTCATATTGAAGGAGGGAGTCTTACGGATGCCATTAATGAGGGAGTAAGACAGGGATATGCGGAAGGTTTTCTTCGAAAATCTGTGGTTTCGGATCCGATTTACCGAGAAAATACCAAAGATAATACCCCTGCAGTAATTCATTATGAAATTGTCGAAGGTGATCAGGTTGATATTACCGTGGCACCAAAGGGATTTGGAAGTGAAAATATGAGCCGTGTATTTATGTTAAAACCGGCAGATGGAATTGAAGGTGTAAAAGACGCTATTCTTACTGCAGTACGTGATGCAGGACCAAATGCATGTCCTCCTATGGTAGTAGGAGTTGGAATAGGAGGTACATTTGAAAAATGTGCTCTTTTAGCAAAAAAGGCGCTGACCAGAAATGTTCTGGAAGGTTCATCCATTGAATATGTAAGAAATCTGGAACAGGAAATGCTTGAAAAGATTAATTGTCTTGGAATAGGTCCGGGTGGTCTTGGAGGGACAAAGACTGCACTTGCCGTAAATATAGAAACCTATCCAACACACATAGCAGGATTACCGGTGGCAGTAAATATTTGCTGTCATGTAAACAGACACGCTCACAGGGTTATTTAATGCACAGTAATGTTATAAAATGTAGATAAAAATATTCAAAAATAGTATCAATGTGGAAAAGTCAGGAGAATAAAATGGATCGATATATTAAAGCACCGATTAGTGATGAAGATGCACGTTCTTTAAGAGCAGGAGATTATGTATATATTACAGGAACAATTTATACGGCAAGGGATGCTGCACATAAAAGAATGTATGAGGCACTGGAAGAGGGAAAAGAACTTCCGATAGCCATGAAAAATAACATTATCTATTATATGGGACCATCACCTGCAAGGGAAGGAAGACCGATTGGTTCTGCTGGACCGACAACAGCAAGCAGAATGGACAAATACACTCCGTCATTATTGGATTTGGGACTGAAAGGCATGATTGGCAAAGGAAAGCGTTCTCAGGCAGTAAAAGAAGCCATTATCCGAAATGGTGCAGTATATTTTGCTGCAGTAGGCGGCGCAGGAGCTCTTCTTGCACAGAGAATAACGAAATCAACCGTAATTGCTTACGATGATTTAGGAACAGAAGCAATCCGTGAATTAGAAGTAAAGGATTTTCCGGTTATTGTTGTAATCGATTCGGAAGGAAATAATCTGTATGAGACCGCTATTGAGCAGTATAAGAAAATATGAGTTGACAATTATTTCATCCTCTAGTATAATAACATTTGCGTCTGAATAAAATATAGTGTAAAGATATATTGTTATTTCGGTGCAATTTCATATTGTCATATGAATTCGGAGTAGTACTCAAGTGGCCGAAGAGGTGCCCCTGCTAAGGGTATAGGTCGGGAAACCGGCGCGAGGGTTCAAATCCCTCCTGCTCCGCTTATAAGAAGCTTGAATTTTGTTACGGTTTGTATCAGAATTTAAGCTTTTTTGTTTTATGTGTAAATCAACAATGTAATTTGTAAATAAGTATAGTATAATGAATGGAAAAGAAATAACAAGAAAATAAAGGATACTACAATGAACCAGCAGGATATGTTATATGATATGGACATGAGGGAAATCCTTTTTGAAACCTATGAAAATACAGGAAACAGACTCCGGATTTTTGAAGAACTTGTAATTGGGAAAAGCCGTGCCGATGCTATTTTGGTTAATGAAGGGGAAATCCTTGGATTTGAAATAAAAAGTGATAAAGACAGTCTTGTACGTCTTACGACTCAGGTAAAAAATTATGAGCGTTTTTGTGATAAATGTTACATTGTAACAGGAATTCATTATATTGATCGGATTGAAGAAGCAGTTCCGGAGCATTGGGGAATTTATGATATTATGAAAGATGAAGAGGGTCATCTTCATATAGAAATATTCCGTGAGGCGATAAGAAATCCAAAAGAACGCCCAACCATCAAATTGAAAAACCAAATGAATCTTCTGTGGAGGGTAGAATTAATTAAAATCGTAAAGGAACATAAACTTGGTGGAGTTACTACAAGAAATAAAAAGCAGCTTAGGGATCTGATTATAGAAAAGCTTGGAAAAGACGAAGCAAAAAGGCTAACTTGTGAGGCATTAATGGAACGAGATTATAGTATTTTTGATAATCAATAAAAATTTATTGAAAAACGATAAAAATATATTGACAAAGAATAACAGCAATGGTAATATCTGTATTAACAGAAGAAAACCATTGCTTTTTTTGGAGGTATCAATGAAAAATCGATTAACCATTTTTACAAAGTGTGTTCTGGATATTATGTTTTATGGAGGAATCATTGTAACAATCTGTGTACCGCTTCTTTACAGGCTGGCATTTCCGTTCAATGACAAAATAGAAGAAAATTATGCCGTATTGTCTGTCATACTGATGATATGTGGAGTATTTGCAGTATTAATTATTCTTGAGTTAAGGAAAATGTTTCGTACGGTAATTAATGAAGACTGTTTTGTAATGGAGAATGTAGAGAGTCTTAAGAAAATGGGAAATTATAGTTTCTGCATAGTAGCGGTGACACTGGCAAGATTATTTTGTTATATGAATTCAGCTGTATTTGTAATCATTATCGTATTTCTGATTGCAGGACTTTTCAGCAAGGTACTTGCAGGGGTCTTTTATCAGGCGGTAACTTACAAATTAGAAAATGATTTAACCATATAAGGAGGCGGATATGGCAATACAGATTAACCTGGATGTGGTGATGGCTCAGAAAAAGAAAAGTGTCACAGAACTGGCAAATGAAGTGGACATTACTATGGCAAATTTATCCATACTAAAGAATAATAAAGCAAAAGCAATCCGGTTTTCAACGCTGGATTCCATCTGCAAGGCACTTTCGTGTCAGCCGGGAGATATTTTACAGTATATCGATGAGGAACCAAAAGAAACCAATGACTGATTGGGGAATCAGTTATCTGGTAAGGGAGTAACGGGAAACAGTTTCGAAAGGGAAGAAATAATAGTAAGGGAGAAAACATATGAAGGATTTTAAGAAAACTGCAGGTGCAGCAGGTATCTTTGCACTCATCTACACATTTTGCATGTATAGGAATACGGCATCCATAACATTTCCAATTTTAATGGTATCAGGCATATGGTTTTTATATGCCATGCAGGAAAGGAGAAAAATATTTGATAATAAAATAAGTAGTTTTTATACAGTAGGAATTCTGTTGACGGCAGTTTCTGTTTGCATGACCGGGGACTGGAAACTGATTTTTATGAGCAAAATGGCAGCATGGATATTATATATCTGTCTGACAATGGAAATATATTTTGATGATAAGGCATGGAATGACATGAAATATGTTTCCCAGGGGATAAGGATTTTTACCGGAAGTATTGGAAAGGGATTTCATTTACTGGGAGATTATAGTCAGTATAAAGAGGAAAAACAAGAAGAAGGGATTGAAAAAAGCATAAAAAACCAGGAGGCAGCAAAAGTTATAAAAGGAATTCTTATTGCACTTCCTCTTCTTCTTATCATAATACCATTGATGATGAGCGCAGATATTATATTTGAAGACATGATAAAATCCTTATTTAATTTAGATGAGATTTTTTACTTACTGTTTGAAAAAATTAATATTATTGGACTTGGATTTACATTTCTTGGAGCGCTAATTCTATATTATGGATTTCTTAAATTTATTGCATCGGATATGGGAGATGGTCAACCGGTAATTAAAAAATATGGAGATAAGATTACAGGCATAACCGTGTCAGGAATTATTTGTTTTCTATATGTGATTTTTTCCATGATTCAGATTCGGGGGATTCTTTTTTCCAATGTAAAACTTCCGAAAGGATACACATATGCAGAATATGCAAGAGAAGGATTTTTTCAGCTATTTATTCTGGCAGTTATTAATATGATGATTGTTCTTATTTGTTCTGCAAAATATGAATACAGCAGGATTTTAAACATGATTCTGTATCTGTTGTGTGTCTGTACCTATGTAATGATTTTTAGCAGTACATGGAAAATGATTCTTTATGTAAAGGTATATAATCTTACTTTTTTGCGAGTAATGGTTTTGTGGTCATTAGCGGTTATAGCAGTTATCATGATTGCGGTGATACGATATATTTATTCAAATGATTTTTCATTATTTAAATTTATGGCGGTTGTTGTTACTTCATTTTATATGATAATAGCATTCGCAAAACCAGATTATATTGTTGCAAAATATAATCTCGAATATGGAAATCAGCTTAAGATTGATGGGTGGTATCTTAAGCAGCTATCTTCGGATGCAGCACCAGTATTAGTAAAATATATGGATAGATTAGGGTGGACTTTGGATGGCAATTATTTTATAAGAATTGAAGAACAATATAAAAATATGAGCATCAGGACATTTAATTTTTCAGGTTATGCTGCAATCAATCAGCTGGAGAAGAGGTGACAATAGAAATTTAAAATCAATAAGACCAAAATATAGTAGAAATAAGATAGATAAAAACACAATATATCGCAACTAAAAAAAACTAAAAAAAAATTTAAAAAATTTGAAAAAAGATGTTGACTTTATAAATTTAAAATGATATTATAAACAAGCTGACCCGTTACGGGGCGGCAGGACGGAACTCCTTACGGGGTATCCGGAAAGAACAGAACCTTGATAATCAAACAGTGAAACAACCCTGAAA
>CAMEUH010000009.1 GCA_945938055.1 uncultured Eubacteriaceae bacterium
ACACTTGATGTGGATTATGGAGATATTATTGAGTATGTGAAGGATTGAGTCCGGATTTTGGGACAATGAATTATGATACAATAAATGAGATAAAATAGTAAAGATGTGGGTAAGAAAGAATGGAAAAGAAAAGATTAAAAGTATTTGAAGCTTTTGCTGGTATTGGAGCACAGGCTACTGCGTTAGAAAGAATAGGGATTGATTATGAAATAGTCGGAATAAGCGATTGGTTTACTGATGCGATAATCTGTTACGATGCCATACATTGTAAAGATGAGCCGATACCGGAACTGCCTAGTAAGGAAGAGCAGATAGAGTATCTTCATAATTTTGAATTTAGTAAAGATTCCGTGCATCCATCTAAAATTGATAAATTGGATACAGAATATTTAGAAAAACTGTACATAGCGAATAAAAGAACAAAAAATATGGGATCAATAACTAAATTGAAAGCAGTGGATATGCCAGAGTGTGATTTGTTGGTGTATAGTTTTCCGTGCCAAGATTTATCGACTGGTGGTAAAGGACTGGGAATGAAGAAGGGTTCTGGAACGCGTTCAGGCTTGTTATGGGAGATAGAGAGGATACTATCAGAATTAAATGAAGAAGATAGATTGCCTGAGTATCTGTTACTAGAGAATGTAAAAACAATAATGTCGAAATCAAATGAAGCTGATTTGAAAGAGTGGCTTAGTTTTTTAGAAAAATTAGGATATGAAAATGATGAGTGCATGATATTAAATGCTCTTGATTTTGCGGTTCCACAAGATAGAGAAAGAGCGTTTATTGTAAGTCACCTTGGCTCAAAATTGAATGTTAAGAAGGATATTCAGTTTAAGGAAAGGAAATATGAATTCAAAAGATTTTTTAGAAATAACTATAAAATTCAGAAATATAAAAATGAGGCAGATATTGCTCAATTAAATAAAACACCATCAAGAGAACAGATGTGGAAGATAAATGGTCGAGAGTTGAATGAAAATACTACAGTAAGGACAATTACTTGTAATATGGACAGAACCCATTGTGCTGCATTGTTTCCGTACAAAGGAGCTAAAGGTAATTCTTATAGAAGACCTACAATTAGAGAAGCATTTTTGTTGATGGGATTTACTGAAGAAGAATATGAAAGAACAGAGTATTTGGATTTTAGTTATAGAAAAATGAATAAATTAATCGGAAATGCGATAGTTGTAGATGTTTTAGCGGCGATTTTCAGAGCAATGTTTAAAGAGGAGGAATGGTTGTATGATTAGATTGCCGATAGATACAAAATCATTGTATTTTAACATAAAAAATGATAATCAATCGGGACATACAGCTACAGTAGCAACACCGCTAAAACAAGGAAAAGCGGTACATGATGAATTAGCACAGATTTATGAACTACCTGAAAATGTTGAGAGTAGGAGTAGGGAGGGAATAATTGCTAAAATTTTGAAAAACTCACGTGCAGAAGCTGTTATTCCATATGTTTACGTGTTTAATAAAATTTCAGTCAACGGAGAAATAATTGAGGATATACCATCATTCTGTATTTATGTAAGAGAAGAAACGGCTAAAAACAATGTGCATTGTGGAAGACAAAAAGTGCATTATCCGCCCTCATTTAGATATGAGGATGATTATATAGAGATAAATAATAGGGAAGTAATGCGTGCAATGTCTGAGCGACTAAAGAGTTATGCTTTTTTGATTGAAGCATTTGAATATGATGTTGAAGAAAGATTATTAAATTTCGATGCATTGATTGTTGGTGAAAAGGATGTTCCATACTCTAAAGTATTTTTGAATAAAAAAGGAGTTGGAAATAAGTTTACTGCTGCATTCAGTGAGAGTGCTGATTCATACGATACAGAAATTATAGCGTTAAGAGAACATTTGGGTTATGAAAATGTGGGACCGGATAATTATGAGGAAATACAGAGAAACAATAAAGAGTTGGCAATTGATTTTACATTACGTGATTTGCAACAGAAGGGAATTGAAGGAATAAGACGATTGTCAAATGAATATCCGTATTCGCTATATGATTTAGAAATAAGCAAAAATGGAAGAAAACAATACATTATAGTCAGAAACACTGCAACGAAATTAAAATATTTTACAATGCCATTTAATAAAATAAAATTTTGCATGGATTTTTATGATAATGTTTCTGTTGCACTGGTTAGAGACATAACAGGAACTCCTTGCATTGAATGGTACTCTGTAAGTGATATAAACAATATGAATAAGTCTATAAATTCCATAACATATGAGAAAAGAGGGTAAAGCGTGAGTCAACTAGTTCCAAGAGATTTTCCAGCAAAATCATTATTAAACGGATTGCGTTCAATTGGATACAGTTTTTCAACAGCTGTGGCAGATATAATTGATAATAGTATATCGGCAAAAGCATCAGAAATACATATTTATTCGGAAGCATTATCTAAAACACCTTATTTTTGTATATTAGATAATGGGTGTGGAATGACAATGGAAAAATTAGATAACGCAATGTTACCAGGATCTAATAGAGATGATGTAGAAGATTCAGATTTAGAACTGGGAAGATTTGGATTAGGATTGAAATCTGCTTCTTTATCGCAATGCAGAGAGTTTATTGTGGTGACAAAGAAAGATGGAAATGTATGTTCAATGGCTTTTGACTTGGATGAGATTAAGGACCATTTATTTTTGAAAGTATTGTCAAATGAAGAAATATTAGAATTACCGAGGGTAGATAAACTTTTACAATATGAAAGTGGAACATTAGTTATATGGACTAAATTTGATAAGATAGAAGAGGAAGCCAAGAATTTTGAGGAAAGTTTTAGACGACTAGTTGGTGAATCAAAAAAACATGTTGAACTGGTATTTCATCGTTTTTATGATGAAATTAGTATTTTTTATAATGAAAAGCGTATTGAGAGAAGAGATCCATTTTTGCTGAATTCTTTAGGACGTCAGCAAACAGGAAGGACATCAGAAATTGATATAAAAGGGAATAAGATAAAGGTTACGCCATATACATTACCATTTGCTAAAACTCTTACTGCTGAAGAGATGAACTTATTAGGAAACCCCAAAAGCATTTATGATGAACAAGGGTTTTATTTGTATAGGAATAGAAGGCTTATCTCATGGGGAAATTGGTTGCGCATGGGGATAAGAAGTGAATTAAATAAATTAGCAAGAATACAAGTTGATATACCATCTACATTAGATGATGTGTGGATGCTTGATGTAAAAAAATCTTCTGCAAAAATACCAGATAAAATACGTGATCGAATTAAGATGTCAGTTGAAGAATCAATTGTTAGAAGCAAGCGTACTATTAGAAATCCTGGCGTAAAAGAAGCAGCCCCGCAATTTACAGTGTGGGAGCGGTTAAGCGAAAGTGATGGAAATGTGAAGTATCAAATCAATAGAGATTTACCAATAGTAAAGGGCTTATTAGCTTCGTTAAATGATGATCAGAAGGAATTATTAGCGGATTTATTATTTCAATTGGAGCAGAGTATTCCCAAGTACAGAATCAATAATGATGTCATGGATTCCATAAATATTCTTAATGATACTTTGTCGGTGGAAGAGGAAGAATTAATTGGGCAATTAAAACGCTGTTTATCTTTGTTTCCACGTGAAAAATGGAAAGAAACTATAGATAAGTTATTGGCTTCAGAAGTTTATTTGGCTATTGCGAATAGAAGAGAAGAAATATATGAGAGGTTATTGTAGAGTATGGAACAAAAATTAGTCGATAGTATATATAATGTATTAAAGATTAAGCTTAATTCACAAAAGAAGACTTATACACATTCTGAGATAGTCGAGAATGCTCAAAATGTAGCGTTAGCGCTATTTGGAATTGAAGAAAAAGATATTATTGATTTCGTTGTTGCTAAATATGAAGAAAATCATCCAAATATTTGCGTACACGAACCAGATGTATTATTGAATGATGATACATATGGTAAGTGGTTTGAAAGAAAAAAAGAGATTTTACAGCATAGTTTAATTGACGGATATGTGAAAAGGTACGAAAACTATTTGCGACGAGAAGATTTTGACGAATCTGTAATTGAGCAGATGGAATTGGATTGTGAAAAGATTTTAAAGCAATGTGCTAATCCAGAAATGACTATGGATGTTAATGAAAGAAAGAAGAGGGGCTTGGTTGTAGGAGATGTGCAATCAGGAAAAACCGCTAACTATCTTGCATTAATTAATATGGCTTGTGATTATGGATACAAAACAATTGTTCTGCTTGCGGGTATGACAGATTCTTTGCGTCAACAGACACAGTCTAGAATTGATGAGGGATTTATTGGCGCAATTAGTGATAGTATTGGTAATACTGATATTGCCTATATTGGTGTAGGAGAAGAAGGAGATACCAAGCAACACTATGCTATTCCGTTAACAAATAATGAAAATGATTTTGTTAAATTTGTAAAGAAAAATTATAATTTCACAAGTGGAGATTTTATTAAACCGGTAGTATTGGTTGTTAAGAAAAACGCATCGGTATTAAAACAATTGGGCGATTGGCTAAATCCCAATAAGCATAATATTAATTATGATAATTTGCTTATTATTGATGATGAAGCGGATAATGCATCAATTAATACTAAAAAACCGGAATGTGATCCATCGAAGATTAACGAACAGATAAGAAATTTATTCAATAGTTTTCCTATTGCTTCTTATGTAGGATATACGGCAACACCATTTGCGAATATATTTGTTAATCCGGATGATGATGAGAATTATTTAGATTTGTTTCCTTCTGATTTTATTGTGTTATTAAATGCGCCGACAAATTATTTCGGTGCGGCAAAAGTATTTGCATATGAAGGAGATAACAATTCTAGGTATATCAGGGAATTAGATGAATCAGAAAAGTTTTTCTTACCGCCAAAGCATAAAAAAGACGAATATGTATTTTCGACTTTGCCGGAGAGTTTAAAAGAAGCAATTTTGTGTTTCTTGATAAATAATGTTATTAGAACAATACAGGGGGCAGAAAAAAAACATCGTTCTATGTTGATAAACATTTCAGTGTTCAATGTAATGCATGACCAGATAAAAACTGCGGTTGAGAATTATATTGAAAACATTACCTATGTAATAGAACAGGAATCATATAAGCCCTTATCGGATTTTATCAAGAATTTAGAGATGAACAAACTTTATAGTATATATAATGGGGAATATCCTGCTAATAATATAGATTTTTATGAACCATTTAGAAAAAAAATAAAGTGGGAACATATTCAAGCTGGGTTATATGATGAAGTAAAGAAAATAGAAACTGTTGTTATTAACAATAAGAATAAGAAAGATAGGTTTTCTTACAAAAATGCAAAATATGATGAACATGGTGCGCGTGTAATAGCTATCGGTGGTTATGTGCTATCCCGAGGATTAACATTAGAAGGATTGATGATTAGTTATTTTAGCAGAAATTCGTCAGCGTATGATTCTCTTTTACAGATGTGTAGATGGTTCGGATATAGACCGGGATATGAGGAACTCTGTCGAGTGTATATTTCACCAATAAATATTATGAATTTCAGAGCAGTGATAGATGCTGTAGAAGATTTAAAGATGCAATTTCGAGAGATGATAATTCGCAAAAAGAAACCGAAAGATTTCGGGTTAATGGTTAAAGAGTCTCCTGATACATTAGAAACATCTTTACTTATTACTAGCAGAAATAAAATGTATAACACTGGAAAAATTGAACATGTCATAAATTATGGTGGTACATATGCAGACACATCAAAACTGTATGTAAATAAAGATTACAATGCATTTAACAGACAGTATGTGGAGGATATGTTTGATAAAATTATTTCTGAGGAAGATGGGGAAATAGTAGAAGATGCGTCCAAATACTTAATCAAAGATGTCGATAAAAGATTTGTTGCAGAATGTATAAAGAAATTGTCTGTGCCATATGAGAATACTAAATTCGATACAGATAATATGGCAACATATATTATGACCAATAAATCTTTTCCTAAATGGGATATCGTTGTGGCTACGGGCTCTAGTACGGGGAAAAAGTATAAAGGAAAAAAAGCAGTTGTGAGAAGTTTTAGAAAGCGCGAAGGTGAAAAGATAATTCGAATTGGTGATATGAATAATAGAATTATTGATCCTGGAATCTTCTCCAATGGCTTATCTGCTAAACAAATGGATGTAGCAAAGCAGCATGCAAAAGAACGAGTTGCTTTGGCTGGTAAAGGTAATCCTGAAAATTTGACCGTGCCTGACTATTTGGCAGTTAGCGACAGAAATCCATTATTTGTTATTTATCCTATGGAAATAAAGGCTTTAGATGACTTGACAGGTGATAAAGATTGTAGATTGGTTGAAGGGTTATGTAAAGAATTGATTTTTGGATTTGCAGTAGGTTTTCCGGCTATAGAGAATGCAGAGCGTATGGTATATAGGGCAAATAAAGTTAAGATTGACGAAATTACAGAACATAGAGATGATCCTGAAGTTGAAGAGGAGTTTTATACAGATGATTGATGTACAGAAGATTTTTGAGGAATTAAACAGAGCAGATGGATTTATAAAAATAAAGATTGAAGAAAGTCCTGTGGGTATATATTGTGGAGTGAAAGAAAATGGACTGCCATGTTTAGCCTTTATGTCGCAACATCCTCCATTGACGATAGAATCAACGCAATATTTACAAGTAACACAATGGTCTGAGAATAATTCTGTATATTGGTCAAGATTTGATTTGGGACTTGGAAGTGCTAGAACGGTATTTTACTCGCTGTGTATAGACTTGATTAAAGCATCCGTAGGTTGTAATACTGATGAACAAGCTATGAATGCAATTAAAAACAAGTATATGATTTGGCGAAAAATGTTTAGAAAAGCAAAAGGGAGCATGACTGAGGAATCCTATAAGGGAATGTTTGGTGAATTATATTTTTTAAAGCATTATTTATGGCCACAAATTGGATTGAGTAACGCTATACGCGCTTGGAGTGGTCCTGATATGACGGCAAAAGATTATTCGTATAAAGAAGATTGGTATGAAGTGAAGACCATTTCAACAAATTCTAACAGTGTATCAATATCATCGCTTACACAGTTAGAATCAGTAACACCTGGTCATCTGGTGGTTGTTCGTGTGGAGCAAATGTCTTCTGAATATGATGAAGGAGATTGTTGTGTAGAAAAATTAATTTCAGATATTATGCGTCATGTAGATGACGAAGAGGTTAAAGAACTTTTTATTAGTAAAATATTGTCGTATGGGTATGATTTTGACGAAGGTGAAAATATATTCCATAGGTATAGAGTTGCAAACGGGAAATTTTATCTGGTAGATAGTAATTTCCCAAGGATTACTTCTGATAATGTTCCATATGAAGAAGTGATAAAAGTCACATATACTTTGGCGTTAGACGGAATTCAGAAATACGTGGAGGATATAGATGGTTTCAATTGAAGAATTTAGAGAAGGTTTTATCAACGAAGAAATAAATGCATCTGCTGTTGTAGATTCAAGATACCCAATAGAAGTATTTATTGATGTGGCTTCGGATATTTTGGAAAATGATTATTCGCTTATATCTGGAATGGAACAATGTTATTTTGAGTTCACAAAGGGAAATAGAGCATATAAAAGCATGAGAATTGACGCAGCATATTTAGATTTTGCGACAAATACAATTAATTTATTATATGCAGACTATAATGAGAGTGAAATCAAAAATATAACAAATGAATTCATTATGTCTAAGACGCAATTAATGTTGAATTACATGGAGAATATTTTTAAGGGATATTTTAATAATGGCGAAATTGCTGATCCAGCAGTGCAACTAGCAAAGGACATTAAGAATAATATTTCTGAAATTGGTACTATTCATCTATTTATTATAAGCACCGACCAATTAAGTAAAACTGTAAAGAAATTACCTACTTCTATTTTTAAAGTAGGGGACAAAGATATACAAGTTATTGTTGATGTGCTGGATATTGAAAAAATCTATAAATCCAGAATGGCTGGTTTTGAAAAAGAAGATTTAGTTATTAGGTGTGAGGAATACAATATAGAGGGGATTCCTTGTATAAAGGCAGATATAGAAACAGAACAATATGAGTCCTATTTAGCAATTGTCCCAGGAGAGTTTTTGGCACAAATATATAAAGAGCATGGTCCTAAATTACTTGAATCAAATGTACGTTCATTTCTTAAATTTAATGGAGCTGTAAATAAAGGTATTAGAGGAACTATTCTCAATGAAAAGGATAGATTTTTTACATACAACAACGGAATTTCTACAACGGCGACGGCTGTTTCCACTGAAAAGACGGAACAGGGATTATTGATTAAATCATTTCAAAATTTGCAAATTATTAATGGTGGTCAAACAACAGCAACGTTAGCGGCGACTAAGATTAAAAATAATGCCGATTTGTCTGGTATCTATATTCAGATGAAGTTGACAATACTAAAAGATGAAAATCCGGAATTGATAAGAAATATTGCACGATTTGCAAATAGTCAAAATAAGGTTAAGACCGCAGATTTAAATTCAAGTCATCCTTTCTATGTAAGGATGGAAGATTTTTCGCGAAAGATTTATGCACCATTAGCTACAGGACAAATATATCAGCAATTATGGTTCTTTGAACGTGCAAGAGGTCAGTATGAACAGCCATTAATGCAAATGACAAAGAAGCAGGTGGCGGATTATAAATTGGTTAGACCGCGGGCTATGAAGTATTCCTTGACAGATATGGCAAAGTATATTAATGCTGCAGACTTGTTGCCGCATTATGTTTCGTGGGGCGGTGAAGTGAATGCTGCACATTTCCATGCTAATATGGAAAAACAATGGGAAAAAGATGATAGTGTCTTTAATGAATTATATTACAAAGAATTAATTGGTAAGAAGATATTGTTTGAGCATATAGGGCATATTATTTCTGACCAATTGTGGTATCAGGAGAAGAGAGCATATAGACCACAGTTGATTGCGTATACTTTTTCTAGATTAGTTCTTGCCGCTAAGGAGAAAGGGTTAAAGCTTAACTATAGAAAAATGTGGGACTTGCAGAGTGTTCCAGAATGTTTAGATAAAGATATTTCTCAAATTTCAAAATTGGTATTTGATGCGATTTATGATGATAATAGAGTAAATGCTCATATTGAAACATACTGTAAAAAAATAGAATGTTGGAATGTTATTTCGAAAATACCATATGAACTTTTGGAGCAATCTAGAGATGCGTTAGTCGATGAGAATGAGCTGAAAGTCGAAAAAGCACGAGCAAAGAAAGAGCAAAAGTTTAATTCTTCAATCCAAGATGAAATTACTATTTTTCAGCAAGGAGCAGCATATTGGGAATCTTTGATTGTAAGAGGTAAGTCCCAAGAAGTATTGTCGGGAACGCAGGAGCGAAGTTTGCTCAATGCAATTAAATATTGTAATTTGGAATATTTGGAATTAAGTAGAAAACAGGTTGCAGATATTGTAGCAACACTCGATGCATTAAGGGAATTTGGGATAGAATAAAACCTATTGTTGCAGAATTTAAAATGTTGTAAAGATAAGCAAGTTATGAAAGTTGGTAGTGGCAATGGAAGAAGATAAACAGTTTAATTTTAACAAATTTTGGGGGAGTCCGTTGATAGAACCGCATGTTGTTTTTCGGCGTAATAGCAATATGTATTGTGTGTATTGTGGAGATAGAGCCGATACAAGAGAACATTGTCCTTCAAGAGCATTTTTGAATAAACCATATCCAACAGATTTACCGACAGTACCTGCATGTAAAAATTGTAACAATGGATTTTCAGCAGATGAGCAATATACAAGAGCATATATTAACTATTTGCACGAATACTATAAGAATGGAAATATAGATATATTTTCGTCGGGCGCTGAAGTTAGAAGTGAGAACGCTGATGCAAGGCGAGCTGTTGGAAAATTTATTCAAACTCCTTGTGGTGATGAGCGACTAATGCGAATTTTTACAAAGTTAGCAGTTTGCCATGCGGCATATGAAGTAAGTGCTGGGTATTACAGTCAAGAGAATACAGTAACCATTACAAGAATTGCATATGGTATTAAACCTTTGTTAGAAGTGACAGAATGGCAAGAGTTAGAGTGTATGGAAATGATTTCTGATGAGATATTGCCAGAGATAGGTTCAAGAGCTTTTAGAAATATCTATGTGGTAGAAATGGAGACAAAGTCGGCAGATGGGGCTGGGTGTAGGATGCCTATGCTCTTCATGGATTGGGTAGATGTTCAAGAGGGATTTTACAAGTATCAAGTTTATTTTAAAAATGGACAACTTTGGGTAAAAATGATAATAAGAGATTTTTTATATTGTGAAGTTGTTATGTTGCTGGATACAAGTAGTAAAATGATATATTAATCGAAAATACTTATGCAGTGCAATTGATTTTAGGAGTTGATATAGAATGGAAAAAACTTTTGACCTTTCACAATTTGATGAATACAGAGAAGACAACAGAAGAGAAGTGAAAAAAGCAGAAGGTGGTTTGCCGGTTTCTTTGTGGGACACCTATTCTTCTTTTGCAAACTGCTATGGTGGAGTTATTATTCTTGGTGTCAAAGAAAACAAAGATGGTAGTTGGAGAACTACTGGTCTCCAGAATGCATCTAAGCTGCGCAAGGAATTTTGGGATAATATGAATAATCCCAAGAAGGTAAATATTAATCTTTTGTCGGAAGATGATGTACAGACTTATGAAGTTGGTGACAATAAGGATGTCATTATGGTTATTTATGTGCCTATGGCAAAGCGTGAGCAGAAGCCGGTATACATCAATAATGATATTTTTAATGGCACTTTCCGTCGTAATTACGAGGGCGATTATCATTGTACCAGATTGCAGGTAAAGACCATGCTTCGTGACCAGACCGAGCGCACTATGGATATGGAAGTGCTTGATAAGGTTCCAATGGAAGATTTGAATTATGATACGATTCACGGATATCGTAACAGTCACCGTTCTTTAAAAGAGGGACATCCTTTTGAGCGCCTGAGCGACCATGAGTATCTAAGAAGTATTGGTGCGGCTGCTATTTCTGATGAAGATGGAAAGTTGCATCCTACGGCAGCAGGTATGCTGATGTTTGGTGATGAGTACAACATTGTGCGCCATTTTCCGGAGTATTTCTTGGATTACAGGGAAGAATTGGACCCTACCACTCGCTGGAGTGACCGATTGCAGTCAAGTTCCGGTGAATGGTCCGGAAATGTGTGCGACTTTTATTTTAGAGTTTATAACAAGATTATCAAAGACATTAAGGTGCCTTTTAAAATGGTCGGTGGTGAGCGTGTTGATGATACTCCCGTTCACAAAGCACTTCGCGAGGCTTTGGCAAATTGCTTGATTAATGCCGATTATCACGGATTGCGTGGTGTTGTTATCCGTAAGGAACCGGACAAGCTGGTTTTAGCAAATCCAGGTTATGTCAGAACGGGTAAAAAGCAGATGCGTCTTGGTGGTGAATCCGATCCCCGAAACAAGGCTCTTATGAAAATGTTTAATCTTATCAATATCGGTGAACGTGCCGGAAGTGGTGTGCCGAACATCTTTAATGTTTGGGCAGATGAAGGCTGGGAAGAACCGGTGATTGAGGAGAGATTTGATCCGGATAGAACGGTACTGTCACTTTCTTTCAAAAAAAGCGGCGATAAAAAAACGACGATAAAAAACGGCGATAAAAAACCGACGATAAAAACTGGAGATAAAAAAGTGACGAAAAAGACGCAAATGCAGTATGACAAAATTCTTGAATTTATGGAAGAAGGAAAAGAGTATGGCATTTGGGATTTCTGCGAACTATTAGGATTAAAAGAAAGTCGTACTAAAGATGTTTTGAAGGGGCTTTCAGAGTACATTGAATTTATTGGTAGTAATCGTGACAGACGATATAAGAAAAAATAAATTTCATGATAAGATATATAAAGAATGAGGTGATTTAATGGCGAAAGTTACAATGCAATCAATTAGCGATTTGTTTAATGAAACATTTTTTGTGCCAACATACCAGAGAGGGTACAGGTGGACAGAAACACAAGTTAAAGAACTGTTGGAAGATCTGTATGATTTTGTATCAGCAAGGAAGGATGAAAATGATTATTATTGCTTACAGCCAATAATAGTGAAACGAAGGGGCGAATTTTGGGAATTAGTAGATGGGCAACAACGATTAACAGCGTTGTGGTTAATATCAGCACTGTACTATTGTAGTAATAAAGAGGATATTATGGATCCACAAAGAAAAAAATATGACCTCATATATGAGAAAAAGGAGGAGTTTACCAAACTTTTTAATGTTATTGAAGAAATGTTAGAAGATAATTCCTTGAAGTCTCTAGTAGCAAAACTTGAACCTTATAAAGAGAAATGTATTGATGGTAGGAAATTAATAGAGAGTATAGAATACATTTTTGGCTTTTCAAGAGATGGGAAAACGGCGAAGGGTGTTTTGGCAAAAATATTTGAGTCTATAAATTCAGTGAGAATTATTTGGTATGTGCTTGATGAAAATGAAAATTCTATTCAGACGTTTACAAATATTAATGCCAATAAAATAGAGTTGACCAATGCAGAATTAATAAAGGCAGTATTGTTAAATGCAGTTGATGATGAATTGAAAATGCAAAATAAAGCCTTGCAATGGGAGGAAATAGAAAAAGGTTTAAATGATAATGATTTTTGGAATTATATGATAACTAAGAACAGAAAAATGTATAATACGAGAATTGATTATTTGTTTGAAATTTTTTGCGATAAATATGAACTCTTGAAAGAAACACCAGGAAAAGAGAAGGATAGGTATTCTATTTTCCGAGCTATAAACGAATACTTAGTAGGTAAAGATGTAGAAGAAGTATGGAAAGAAATACAGGATATTTATGATACTTTAAGGGATTGGTATAATGATTATTTCCTTTATCATACCATTGGTTTGTTATTAATCATTGATAAAAATAATGATGCAGCTATTATTAACAAATTATATGATGAGTATTCAAAAGTAGACAAAAGAACATTTAAAAATGGTATATTAGGTAAAATTCAAACCCTATATATTTCAAATAAAGCCAATACTCCGTTTTCTAATTTAGATGAGGAGCAAATCAGAGCTGATCTAGAGGAGTTGACTATTCAGGAAAGTGACAAAGTTAGATCGGTGCTGTTGTTATACAATATTGCATTGTTAGTAAATGCCAATAATACTTATGAAAGATTCCCATTTGAACTTTTTAAGAATGGTACTTGGGATATTGAACATATTAATCCACAAACACCAAAAGAGGCTACAGATGAGGAAATGAAGAACTGGTTACAAAGTTATAAGAAGATATTAAAACAGCAAGCATTACTTGACCAAATTGATAAGTGCATTAACTCTGGGTATGAGAATTTTGCCTTGGTATCAGATGCGGTTAGTCGGGAATTAAATATTGTGGATAATGACTCGATAAGTAATCTTGTACTTCTGCATGCGTCTATAAATCGAGGGTATAAGAATGAGTGTTTTTCGGAAAAAAGAAAGAAAATAATTGAAGTAGAGAGAACAAAATGTAATGACGAAAAATATATTCCAATAGGGACAAAGTGGGTTTTCCTTAAAGGATATGATAAAGCAAGCCAATTAGTTGTATGGGCAGCTGATGATATATAGAAGATATCTCAGAAAAAATATACAGGATGTTAGGGGGAATATAAATGGATAATAACATTAACCAGAATAAATCCAATCTCTCCTTTTGGCAACTTATTAGTCAGTGCGAAATAAAGATACCGCAGCTTCAGCGAGACTATGCTCAGGGGCGTGAGGATGAAACAATTACTCAGATAAGAGAAACACTTATAGCTGAATTTTTTGAGGCTATAATGAATGACCAAAAGTTAATCTTGAACTTTATCTATGGAGATAAGAAGAGTGATATTTTTACACCGATTGATGGTCAACAACGTTTGACAACGTTATTTTTACTTCATTGGTATATTTTTATGAGAAGTAAATTCCATGAAGGCATTGCTAAATTAAAAAAATTTTCCTATTTAACAAGAGATACGTCAAAACGTTTTTGCGAACGTATTTGTGAAACGGACATTGATTTTTCATTGGGAAGGCTTGACAAGCAGATAATGGATTGTTATTGGTTTTCGGGAAATTTCTATGCTGATCCAACAATTAAATCGATGTTGGTTGTTATTGAGGCAATACATAATAAATTTGGTAATTGTCCGGATTATAAAATAATACAAGAGAAATTAACAGGAGAAGATTGTCCGATTATTTTCTTGTGGTTGTCTATGGATGATTTTAAAAATACAGATGACTTATATATAAAAATGAATGCGAGAGGAAAACTCTTGTCTGATTTTGAAATATTTAAAGCTAAGCTGCAAAATTCAACATATATGGCAGAACTTTTAGGGGAGAATGTGACAGAAGCGGAAAAGGTGCTTTTTATTAGCCGCTACAATAATCAGTTCGCAGAATTGTTCTATAAGTTTTATCAAAATCAATATGACGATGCAATGATGGCATTTATAATTACATATATTAGAGATGATTATTTTTCGCATGCAAGTGAGTTTGATGTTCCACAGAAAGATTACAGAAATGATTATAAAACTATTGTTAATATGAATGGAAATATGTTTTATAGATTTCTTGAGTCAGGTGGCATGGGATATGAAAAATTAAGTAATCCCACTCAAATTTTTTCGGCGGCACTGTTAAAGTGTGATAGACTTTTTGAAATTTTTGAAAAACAGGAGTATCTTGCAATAAAAAAGGTTATAAATAAGAATTACTATGATGAATGTAACATTTTTAGAATTATTTCAACGAAGTTGACGTCAGAAGATACTTTGGTTAGATATGCACTATATGAGTATATATATAAGTTTGGGTATCCTGAAACAGACATTCAGGTAGAGGCGTACAATTATTGGAAGAGATATGTATATAATATTGTAAAAAACACAGATTTTGGTGGACGTACAGAAGATATTTGTGATGCGATGGTTGTTTTCAGAAAAATGGTAAATTCATTAGAAGATGCAACTAAAAAGGATATCTTAACAGCAATCATTAATGTTAAGAGTAGTACTGCTGAGATGAGACATCAACAAAAAGAGGAGATGATTAAAGCAAAATTGATGCTCAATGATATTGAATGGAACAATCTCATTCTTGAGGCAGAAGAATATTTCGTTGATGGTCAGTTAGGATTTATATTAGATTTTTCTATGAATGAAGATAGTTCTGTGAACAAAGAGTTATTTAAGAGAAATTTTAGTACTGCAAAAATGATTTTTGATAGCAGGAAAATACTTAATACTACATGTGCAGCAGATTTATTTGAGAGAGCATTGTTGTGTATGCCGGATTCAACGCCAAATGCAACAGCACATTTATTAAAGCAATCAAACTCTACTACTACATGGGGATTTTATAAAAAGGATTATAATAAACTTCTATCTAATCGAGATGGAGGAACAAAAAGAAATGCAGTAAAAGAATTATTTGAAAAACTGTTAGGATATACTAATGTTAATGAAGGGTTGCAAAAAATAATTTCTGATACAGATATTAAACAATTTACTGGTAAATCAGCATGGAAGGTGCCATTTATTCAAAACAATCTGTTTGATATTTTTTTGGGACGATTTAATTTTTATAATTGTATCCATCTTGCAAAGAACAACTCGGAAGTTTTAATGTTGGCAGGCACCACGGTGCGTTCCTATAGTATGGAACTTAACACTCTGTTATTAGCGAAACAGTTGCGTGAAAATAACATTAAAGAACCATTTATGCAATTACATATGGAAAAGACCAGTGATATTATGGATAGTCTTATTAAGTTCCCTTTAAGATTTATTGAGTATAAAGGGACTAAAACTGCATATTTGAATGATGCAAATAAGCAATTTATTCATATGGATAAAACTGGAAAAACAATTGGTTTATCTTTTGATGAGGCTTTTGATTTGTTGAAAAATTTGTGAGAATAAAGTAATGGTAGAAGATATTGCCTGAATAAGAACTTGAGTAAAAATACACACAATCCCCATTCGTGTGTGCTTTTACTTAAATATGTATCGCACTGTGTGGTGTGGCACTGGTGCAGAAAGCAAAAATGTATCACACCACGCTCTGATACATAAACCGTGTATCACACCCTCTAAAATGTGTATCACACTCCGATTTTTATAAAAATCCCGATTTACATATGAATTTGCGCATGTTATATTAATCTTAGGTGGACGAATTGTAGCAAAAATCCGTGATACGTTTTTGATACTTTTCCCCGGAAAAAGGCTAAATAATAGGTAAAATACCCATAATATGAGTCAAAAAACGGCAAAAACCGTAACAAATAAGTTTCTAAATACAACCAAATCAGACCGTGAAGGTGGTAGAACAGTAGGTTCAGGATGTGTTGCTAGCATCATTGAGGAATCGTTGATAAACCACAATTTATAAGATTTTTAAGGGTTTCCAAGTTCCACTTGGAAACCCTTTTTTGTATAATAGGAAATTCCTCCTGCCACAGGAATCTATGACAAAAATGCCCACATAAACGCGGGCACAAGAACAAGGAGATTACTGAAAGAGGTCTATATAGAAACCTTCTTCCGGTTCATCACCATCCCAGTCATCGTCTTCAGTTAGAAAATAGTGCATGTCCAAAAGGTCTGAATCAGACATGTTCTTAACGAGTTTTGCTGTCATTCCTTCTGGAGGATTTTTAATATATTTGTTACGAAGTTCCTCTAAAGCTTTAGAATCCATGATTGTAAGTTCCTCCCTATCTGCTGATAGATACAGTATGAAGCAGACAGGAAGATAAATCAAGCAGAACGGCATTTTAATTTTGCAATAGTCCTTTCGTACATTTCTTCCAGAGAAACCCGTTTGTGGTTGTAGTAAAGGTCAGTCAGTGTCATGGCTGCTTTGCAGTTTGGACAACAAAGAGGGTCGTAACCAAAAGAAGCAGCTATGTTATTGCACCATTTTGTAAAACTGCAAATGAACTTATGTCTGTCTTTCGGGATAGCACGTCTGAGGTTTCCACATTTGGAACAGGCATACATCGCCCCACCAAATGAGGGGTCACCACAGTTAATCATCTTGTCAACGTTATCAATAACAGCTTGACGGGGATGTAAAATATATAACATTTCTTCATAATGGTCTTTAAAAATGGTTTGTAGGATATTCATAAGACTATTATGAAGGAAAAGCAACCAAAAGGAAAACCCACCCCTCAAGAATGAGGGGCAGGGGAGTTGAATAGGCGAAGCCTATTTTTTACCCTTATATCCCTTAAGAGAGAATAGTGCATACGTATAGCAGATAGGAATCTACAATAGAATACAGCCTATAGCAAACAGAGTTGTCTCCCACATCACCTGCATGAACTGGCATATCTGATATCCCATACAAAATGATAACACCGAAAAAGATGCTTGCTATTTCTGCTGTTAAGTTAGATAATATAAGTATCTCAAAAGAAAATTGAGTAATATATTTAAAATGTATGGGAACAATACCTGTTTTCTACTATATTTCTTTGGTTTTTCCGGAGATCATTTCCTGCGTAATATACACAATATTAGTGTGCTGTGTGGTGGGAAGTGTGATAGGAAGCTGTGGTGCAAGGATGGTGGAGCATATGACGATAATGAAAGATGAAATAAATAATAAACAGGTATATAATCCTTACCTGCCCATTGATGTATACATACCGGATGGAGAACCACATGTGATAGGAGACAGAGTGTATGTATTTGGTTCTCATGATAAAGAGGGCGGAGAGACTTATTGTGAGCTTGATTATGTGGGTTATTCAGCGCCGGTTGATGATTTGTCAAACTCGAAGTATGAGGGTGTAATGTACAGTGCGAGTCAGGATCCGCATTCCAATGAAATCGTGGAGGGATATGGTCCACGAAAGTATTTGTATGCACCGGATGTGGTTTGTGGAAATGATGGAAGATATTATTTGTACTATTGTCTTTCGGCGGCCAAGGGAAAAGGTGGATTTTTTGGACCGATATCAGTGGCGGTATGCGATACGCCGGTTGGCCGTTATGAATACCTCGGAGATGTACGATATCCGGATGGGAGGTTGATGAAAAGATTTATTCCTTTTGATCCGGCGGTGATGAATGATGAAGGGAAAATCTATTTGTATTATGGATGGTCTTATTCAGCCAGAATGACAGATGTGGAGGAAGAGATACTTAAGGAGAAGATGAAAGAGTCTTTTAATAAGACCGATGAAGATATTGAGCGAGATGGCGTAGGGATTATGGGTGCCAATTGTGTGGAGTTGGAAAATGATATGCTTACCGTTAAGTCGGAGCCTAAAAGAATTGTGCCATGTCATCGAATGGCGTTAGGAACTGAATTTGAGAATCTGGCATTTTTTGAGGCAAGCTCCATTAGAAAGTTTAATGGAAAATATTATTTTATATATTCGAATCAGGTGAATCATCAGTTGTGTTATGCAATTAGTGATTATCCGGATAAAGGTTTTAGAGCAGGTGGGGTTATTATTTCCAATGGAGATGTGGGATATAAAAACAGAGAGGAAAAGGATAGACTTGCTTGTACCGGAACGAATCATGGAAGTATAGAGTGCATTAATGGACGATATTATATCTTTTATCATAGGAATACACATCTTACCAGTTATTCCAGACAAGGACTTGCAGAAGAGATAGAGATTCAGCCAGATGGCAGTATCAGCCAGATTTGTATGACATCATGTGGTCTTAATAATGGTCCGCTTAAGGCGAATGGAACATATCCATCGGTTATAGCATGTAATCTGACTGATGGATACATGCCACATAATGGTAATTCAAGTTCTGGTAATATGAAGCCGAATATTACCCATGGAGACAATGAAAGGTTTATTACTAACATTTCGGATAACACTCTGATAGGATATAAGTATTTTGCATTTGAGGGGAAATGTAGTATTACATTATTAATGAGAGGCGAGGGGCAGGGCAGGATCTATGTTGGTACAGATGAAAGCATTACCGACAGTTCCGAATTTGATACGGATAAATGCAAAACCAGCTTAGAGGTGTGTTCTTCTCAGGTATGGCATAAATATGTGCTGGAATTTGAAGAAAATGGAGAGGCGCCGCTGTATCTGGTATTTAAGGGTGACGGAAGATTTGATTTGCTGAATCTAACATTCAAATCATGAGGCGAATAATTTCATCATTGGTCGACTTCATGCCATCATGGCCGAGTCGGCCAATATTTTTAATGGTTGATTCGATGTCGCCCGTTACGATGCCATCTCCACCTTTGAAATCCTGACCATTAAGATACATCTGATATCCAAGGATTCCTGCATCGACGGAAGCAGATATTTTGGCTGCGCAGGATGCTTTGGCACCATCACATATGATTCCGGAAACAATTGCAAGAGCATTGACAATGGTGCTTGATATCGCATCAAAATTGCCACCGCACAGATAGGCAATTCCAGCACCGGCACCAGCACCAGCACTTACAGCGCCGCAGTAAGCGGAAAGTGTACCAATACCGGTTTTTTCATGGATTGATGTAAGGTTAGAGAGTGCAAGGGCACGATAAAGCTTTTCTTTTCCGGAATGAAGTTCCTTGGCATATTCAAGAACTGGTACAGAACAGGTTATTCCCTGATTGCCACTTCCGGAATTGATGATAACAGGGAGTTCACAGCCATTCATTCTGGCATCAGATCCGGCAGCGGCTTTGGCTTTTGCACGTGTCTTAACGTCATTACCATAGGTTCTTAAAAGGACAGAACCAATATTGGAACCGTAATTGCCCAAAAGACCTTCTTCCGAGATTGCATTATTATATTGTATCTGACGTTCAAAGAGATCTTTAAGATCATTGATATCAAATGTATTGATGAAATCCCATATATCTTCCATTGTAAGAAGGGAGTAGTCTCTGGAGATATTCTCAGAATCATCCGTATCAGGAATCTCTTTTTTGAACAGAATTTCACCATCTTTTTCAACGAGACAGACATTAGTATGATTATCGACAATTCTTACGGTAGCATAGGAATCACCATAGTATTCAGTAATAATGATATCGAATACATGCCCAAGTTCGATATGCTCAACGTCTATTTTAAGATTATTAAGATATTCCATCATTTTCTGACGGTCATTTTCATTGATGTTAGTAAGTACTTCAAGCTCCTTTTCTGAGTGACCGGCTACGATACCTGCAACAACTGCGGCTGGTATACCCTTTAATCGGTTGGTGTTTGGTACGATAACACTTTTAACATTCTTGATGATACTACCGCTTACCTTCACAGTTACATGATCTGGGACATATCCGAGTGTTTCTCCCGCCTTGGCGGCAGCAAATGCAATTGCAATAGGTTCCGTACAACCAAGTGCTGGTACAAGTTCATTCTTAAGAATTCTTACATAAGCCTGATATTTTTCTGAGTTCCTTTCCATACTGATTCTCCTTGTAAAGCTGTGAAATGTAATGTTTTGTTTTTCTTGACTATAGTATAATGAAGATGTAGAATTTAGTAAATTAAAATGATTTTATAAAATAATTTAAAAATAATAATATTAAGAGGCGGAAATGGAATTACAAGAATTGAGAACATTTGTTGCAGTTACGGAACATAAAAGCTTTTCTAAAGCAGCAATTTATCTTGAATATTCTCAGGCAGCGGTAACAGTACAGATTAAAAATCTTGAGGAAGAGTTATCTGTCAGGCTTTTCGATAGACTGGGAAAGACCATTAGACTTACATCAGCGGGAAGGATTCTTGATGAGCATGCAATCCGTGTATTAAATGATGTTTCACAGTTAATGGAGGCTGTGTCGGAAAGTGATACCATAACAGGAAATCTGAGAATAGGAACGATAGACTCACTCTGTTCATCGGTATTTCCCAATCTTGTTGATCGATTCCATGAGAAATGTCCGAAGGTATCATTAAGCATAACAACAGATACGCCTAGTAAGCTTCTGACCATGCTTAAAAACAATGAGCTGGATATGCTTTATCTTTTTGATGAGATAATTAATGATCCGGTACTAATAAATGCCTATGTAAGTGAGGAAAGAATCGTGTTTGCAGCAGCGGCAGATCATCTGCTGGCGGATGGAAGAATGCATGATATCAATGAACTGCTTGAGTATCCTTTTATCTTAACAGAGAAGGCTGCAAGTTATAGACGAGTACTCGATACAAAACTTTTAAAAGAAGGAAAAGAAATCATTCCGGTATTTGAATGCAACAATACCGACATTTTGATTGATCAGCTTATAAAGAAGAAAGGGATTGCCTTTCTTCCTTATTATGCAACGAAAGAGTTTGAAAAACAGAAAATTATCAGACAGATTAAGGTGCATGATTATAATATAAATATCTGGCATCAGGTACTTTATCATAAAAACAAATGGGTTAATAAACCGATGAAGGATTTTCTTGAGTTGTTGTCATAAAGTTTATTGATAACGCAGGAAACTTGTTTCACGCCCGTATCCTGCTCAGGCAGGCAAAAATTTCCTGTGTTCTTGGGAGTGCCAGCCTGCATGGAACATAGGAAGCGCAAAAAGCCTCAAAGCCCTTTTGTTCCAGAAGCATTTCCAGAGTCTCGACAACCTGCTGAATGGTCTTTTTGCCGTCAAAGAGCTGCTCACAGGCATAACGGGAGAGATATGCAAGCATCATGGTCTGTTCGGAATCGACAAGCTGCTCCAGGTAACGGATGTTGACAATTTCTTTATCCAGTGAAAAAGAGTCAGGACCATATGCTTTAATCTTCATGTGCTCATGGCGGGAATCGCGCGTAGAACGCCTAAGAGGAGGGTATACACGCTGAAAATCCGGTAACTTAAAATCTGGTGCACAGGTCAGGGGTGCAGGATACTGCTCACAAAGCAGCTTCACCTTTTTGGTAATATCAACAACATGGTAACAGTCCATAAGGAGGATGGTATCGGCAATGTAAAAAAAGGCGCCTGAGCTTCCGGCAACCATGATGGTTGAAATGCCGGCATTTTCATAAAGGCTCCGTGTACGCTCAATAAAAGGAGTAATGGGTTCTTTCTTGCGGCTGATTACCTGCTGCATTAATTCGTCGCGAACCATGAAATTGGTGGCGGAGGTGTCTTCGTCAATCAGAAAAACTCTGGCACCGGCTTCGATTCCTTCGATGACAGCAGCGGCCTGAGAAGTGCTTCCACTTGCATCTTCTGTAAAAAATGAGGTCGTATCCTTTTTATTAGGAAGGTCATTAATAACGAGAGAAATGTCAACGCCGCGAATGGAACGACCATCTTCTGCACGCAGTTTTACGGCACTTTCCTCGGTGATGACAAATTCACGTCCATCTCCACGAATATGGTTATATACTCCTGCCTGAATGGCTTCGAGCAGAGTGGATTTGCCATGATATCCGCCTCCGACAATTAGAGTGATTCCGTTTTTTAAAGCCATTCCGGAGATTGGACCATGATGTGGAAGCAAGATGGTGCATTCCAGACTTTCTGGTGACTGAAATGGGACACTTTCTTTCAGGGGTAACTGTGATACTCCGCTTTTTCGTGGAAGAATGGAACCGTTTGCAATAAAAGATGTGAGACGATTCTGCTTTAAAAAGGTTCGAATTGCTTCCTGGTCTTCTGCAAGGAAAATAGTATCTTCAACAGCCTTTTGATTCAGATTTTTGTAAAACAGGCTCTTCTCAACACATTCCGGAATAAAATCAAATAAAATGTGTTCCAGTTCCTCAGCATTTATGGTTCTTCCGAATGCCGGAAAACCAGCTTCAAAACGCATAATCAGTTTGGAATTGGAAATCTGGCAGGCACTACGGTTAAGGATTTCCTGTCCGCAGCGGCTAATGGAAAGAAGCCCACTTTTTCCAGACCCCTTTGCTTTAAAATTGTAGCCTTCGATTTGTTGGGCAAACTGTCTGGTAAGGTAATCCTGTAAGGCGATTCTTGTATGGGATGTTTTATGGTATTGTTCGGGAATTCCAGTTTCTTTTAATGAAACTTCCACGTGCAGGGTAGAAGGTGCTGCAAAAGGGTCGCCCTGTACATGGTCGATAGATAACACATAGGAATTAAAATTCCAGTAGCCGGCAAGAGATTTATAAGCAGGATAGCTTTTGCGATTGATGGAGTGTAATAATGTTCGTAAGTCATTGGATGATTTCATGATGGATACCTCTTATTATTGTAAAAATATTGTTTGTATGAAACTTATTATACACGTTCTAACTCATTTTTGAAAAATAATATGAAAATCTTTATATTTTTTCCCATTAACATAATAAAGTATGATATGATAATATTACTGGGATAAAATGTCAGGGGAATAATATGGAACAAACGTTAAAGGAGAAAAACATGTTAGAAGAACTAAAAAAGAAAAGTATCAAAAAATCACTTTTTGCAACAATCTTGCTATTGATTGTCGGCATTGGACTGATTGTACTGGAGTTTTCCAATCTGAAATCCTTAATAAAGGGACCGGTACAGTTTGAAACATTAAAGCCGGAAGAAATTACGGAAGACTTGATTGTTGATGCATCCATTAATATCAATTTTGGTGCATTTATGGAGAGATACGAGAAGAACACAAAGACAAATGTAGAGCGGACGACAGATCTTTATTACGTTATTCTTACCGGAGATGAGTATGATGAAGATTTCTGCTTCATGGGACTTAAGGTAAGCCCGACTTACATGAAAAGAATGGATAAGATGGCAGATGCATCTTATTATGGTGAAGCAACCGAGACCATTAAGTTCTCAGGAGCAATTAATAAAATGGATAAGGATGAGTATAAGTATTTTAAAGAATATCTGATGGAAGGCGGGCTTACGGCCAAGGAGGTAGAAGAATATGCACTTCCGTATTATATTTCATCAGGAGCATTAACCGGTGGCGCAGCAACCACAGTTTAGGTTATTACCGGTCTTGGCGTTCTGTTGATTCTTTTTGCTGTTTTCAGAGTCATTTATGCATTAAATGGTGGAAACTTAAATAAATTGAAAAAGGAAATTGAGGCATCCGGATACAGTGAAGAGCGTGTTTCTTCTGAGTATGCAAGTGCACCGGTCTTAAATAAAGGAAACGAATTGCGTATTGGAAAGACATTTCTTTTTTACTTAGATGGTTCAAAGCCGCGTCTTATCAAAAATGATTCGATTGTGTGGGCTTATCAGAAAACAACAACGCATCGTACCAATGGTATTAAGACAGGAACAACTTATTCCATACTGATTTATCTGGCAGATAAGAAGACAAGGGATATTTCTGTCAATAGTGAAGCAGTTGCAAAAGAAGTATTACAGTGTATGGAACAGAACATTCCGAGAGCGGTTCTGGGGTATTCGGAAGAACTGAATCGTATATATCGTAGGGAATATGATAATTTCCTGAAACTCCGTTATAATAATCCGGAATATAATACAATAGATAATACTGGATTTAATACAGAGTATAATTATTAAAATAATCATAATATTATAAATTTTTTGTAATTTCGCCAAAATTTATAAACAATTTGTGGATAACTCTGTGAATAATCTGAACGAAATGAAAATCTTATTGGGGATAAGTCCTCTGCCAGAAGGCAGAGGACATTTTATATCTTTCCATGCGGATATTGTAATTAGCATTGTGTCAAAATTTGATATAGACGATTGGCATCGATTGGCTTTATGATAAAATCATTCATGCCAGCGTCTTTGGCAGCATTGCATTCGGACTCAAAAGAATCAGCAGTCATGGCAATAATCGGAATAGTTTTGGCATCGGAACGTTCCAGGGAGCGGATGGCTTTCGTGGCATCCAGTCCATTCATGACCGGCATGCGGATGTCCATGAGGATAGCCTGGAAAGTATCTGGTTTCTGCGTGGAGAATAATTCCAGTGCCTGTTTACCATTTTCTGCACGAACCACAGTGGCTTTTTGGAATTCCAGCAGCTTGCAGGCTACTTCTGCATTCAGGTCATTGTCTTCAACCAGAAGAAGGGTTCGGCCCTGTAAAAGACAGGAGGAATTTGTGTAGTTTTTTTCAGACGGGGAGGAACTGTGCGCAAGCTTCAAAGTAAAGAAGAATTCACTACCTTTTCCCGGCTTGCTAAGAAGTTCAATCT